>JAPLKL010000018.1 GCA_026388095.1 Elusimicrobiota bacterium
CAGCGTCGCACAGAGAACCCTGTCGGGCCCAGGATCGTCGCAGGTCGGTTCCGCTCCGAGAGACTCAGAAAACGTCCGGGCAAGCTTCTTTGACTTTCCCCGGACAGCTCTGGGCCGGCCACAGTTGGTGCAAGGGCGCAGCCCGTAAACAAACTGGCGAGCCGAAGGCTCGCCAGTCGCGCCGAAGGCGCCATCCTCCGCTCGACCTAGGCAAGAGGTTCCGCCGACCCGCTTCGCGGGTCGGTTGCGGGCGAGCTGGCGCTCGCCCGCTCGCAAGAGGGACTTCCGCAGCGCCCTGCTAGCGCCGCCGGGCGCTATTCTTCCCGCACCTCGACCTGCACGCGCCTGCCCTTGCCCGCCTGCTCGGAGACGAACTCGTCGAGCAGCTCCAGGCAGGCCGGCCGCACCTTCAGACAGCCGTTGGTGTCGCGGAAGCGGAAATCCTTGACCTCCGGCTTTCCCGCATAGGCAGGGTCGAAGAGCCGGTCCCGGTCCTCCCATTGGTCCGTGTGGATGGCGAAGCCTGACCGGCCGTAAGGGCCCCGGTAGTAGTCCGGAGCCCGGGCCAGTTGCTTGGCCAGCCGGGCCGCGGACTCGGGAGCGCTCGGCTCGGGGCGGCGCTCGAACACCGGCCTCCCCTCCCCCTGGGAGCCGGCCTGGTATGCCTCGGACCAGATCAGGTCTATGGGCGCGGCCAAGTTGCGGCGGGAATACCAATGCTTGAAGACCCCGGAGTAGTAAGGCTTGGGCTTGGAGTCCGGGCTCTTGATCCGGTCCACTATGTCCTGGTCCTTGGACTCCGGCTTGTCCAGCAGCTCGATCTCATATTGCTGCGGAGTGATATTGCGCAGGTCGTAGACCCCGGGAACCGTGGCCCCGTCCGGCACGTCCATGGGCGCGTAGTAGACCACGGCCTTGCCGATGCGGGTCTTGACCCAGTCGGGCTTAGGCTCAGGCGAGGTCAGCCCCCGGCCCAGGACCTCGCAACGATGCAGGCCCGCGTGCGGGCCGGTCTCGATGCGAAAGCTCAAGGTCCCGGCCTGGCCGCGGTCCTTGGGCAAAACGGCCAAGGCGCGGGACACAGCCTCGCCGCGCAGGCCGGCCATGCCGTTGATCCCGGGCCAGGGCGCGCAAGAGCAAGCCGCCAGCGCAAACAGCAGGGTCATGGACCGCATCGCAGGTCATTGTAGCAAGCTCTGCAGCCCCCCTGGAAAAGGGGCGGTTTTGGGGCTAAGCTTCCATCATGCCCCTCCGGAAGGCCTCAGCCTTCTGCCTCTTGGCTATGCTGGCCGCAAGCTCGTCCGCAGCTGCGGTCCCGGAGGAATCCATCCCCGGCGCTGAAGCCCAGCAGTTCACCACAGTGACGGCGTCCACGGTCAAGCCCAAGCCCAAACCCAAGCCCAAGCGGAACCTCAAGACACGCCGGACCCAGCCCGCTTCCGTCCCGGCCGTCCCCCAGAAGCCGAAACCGCGCGTCGCGCCGAGCATTGAGACGCAGCCGGAGGCCGTGACGCCTGCTGAGCCCGCCCCGGCAAAGACCGTTGAGAAGCCGAAGGTCCAGTTCGAAAAGCCGCACCTCAACGCCCCGCCGCTTGAGACTCACATCGAAGGGCCCCAGACGCGCGCCGTGTACGTCCCCCCGCCCGCGCCCCAGCGTCAGCAGACCGCTCCGCAGGACCTAGGCCGGACCGCGGCCGCGCTCACCCAGTCCGCGCCGCTCCAGAACACCCCCGTCATCCAGGCGCCGGTCAAGAAGGGGACCATCCAGCGCGTGGAGCCGCCTCCGCCGACCTTGCCGGGGAGAGCCTCTGAACCGCCGGCCAAACCAGCTGTGGCCGCGACCAACCCGCAGAAGAAGGCGGAGCTTCCCAACCAGCCCGTTGCCGCGGCCGCTCCAGTGAAGACCGACAGCTCGCGCGCGTCCAGCTCTGGCAAGAGTGGAGGAGGCGGCGGTGGCGGCGGGGGTGGCGGGGGTGGCGGCGGCGGTGGAGGTGGCGGCGGAGGTGGTGGTGGTGGCGGAGGAGGTCTCCCCTCAGGCTCAGCCGCCGGCGGGCCCAAGTTCCAGAAGGGAGCCGGCGGCGGCTCAGGCGTGGCCGCCAAGGCAGACGGCGGGAAGACGAGCAAGGGCACGGGAACGGGGACCGGAGCGGCGACGAGCGGCAAGGCCACCGGCCCGGCGGCCGCAAAAGGCCCCGCTGCCGCGACCGCCAAGCCTGAGGCCAAGCCCGGCGCCGCGACCGCCCAGACGCAGAAAAAGCCCCTGCTGTGGGCCAGCGGCCAGCCCGCGGCCTTCAAGCCCATAGGTGAAGGCGACAAGGCCAAGCTCCCCGAGCCCGCGACCCTCGACGAGGCGATGCGGCGCGAGGCCCAGGCTCAGGCCGGAGCGGAGCACGAGACCGGCGAGTTGAGATGGCGGTTCGACGTGGCCAAGAAGCGCTGGCTCTACCAGAAGAAAGGCGAGAGCCTTTGGTGGCTGCCGCCGCTGGCGGACGACCAGCAGCCCATGGTCCTGCTCGACGGGCGCTTCTTCCGCTACCGCCCGGTCGAAGGGGGCGCGCGCTTGACGCCCGAGGACACCGGCCCGCGCCTGGGCGCGGGCCAAGTGTCGAGCGAACTCTACTACGACTCCAAGGGCAAGCTCCTGGTCTCGATCGCGGGCCCGCGGCGTTGCGCAGAGCTCTTCACCAACGTCGAGCCGCCCGTGTTCGTCGCGCGCCTGGGCCCGGACGTGAACACGGTCTCTTTCATGGATGGACCCGACCGCGGGCGCCTGGCCGTCCTGGCGACAGCGGACGGACAGCGGCGCTACGACTCGCGCGGACGGGCGATCAGAACGGCCGGCCATCCCTGATCGAGCGCTGAAGGCTCACTCCGACCAGTAGGCCTCTTCCAGGCTGTCCTCGCGCTCGGGCAGGCCGTGGGTCAGGCGCGGGGAGTTGCGCCTGAGCACCTCGTAGCTCACCCGGTTGGCGTACTTGCAGATCTGGTGGATCGAGGAATAGGTCAGGTACTCGTCCTTGTGCTTGGGCGACTTCGGCGACGCCTTGCGGTGGTGCGCGTTGGCCGCGATGTCATGGAGCAGCGCCGAGAGAGCCGAGTCCCCGGCGCCGTTGGTGCTGCGGATGTCCGAAGGCCCGCCCAGGTAAGGGTTGATGTGGGAGTAGATCTTCCGGGGACGCGCGCACTTGCGCCTGAGCATGGCGCGCGAGTACTCGTAGCGGTTGTATTCCGGGATGGACTTGGAGTGGATCTGGTCCGCGGTCTCCCGCAAGTGGGCCTCATCGACGTGCGCGCACAGGTAGAGGCCCTGCTTGTCATGGGTCATGAGGACCAGGTCGGCCAGGTCCAGGGCCGCCTGCCCGGCCAGCAACGGGTCCTCCACGCCGGTGAGCTCCCCAACTTCCCGGAAATTGCCCGCGATCACGTTGACGCTGCGGCGGATCAGGCTGCGGAGGAGATCCCTCTTCTCGCGCACCAAGGAGACCGTGCCCAGGGCCAGCGCCACCGGGACTTGGTTCCGGTTGGCCACCTCTATGGCGCGCAGCGTGGCCGCGCAGATGGGAGCGGAGGGGTTGCGCAGGAGATAGGCGGTGAGCACCAAGGCGCTGGAGCGCGCGACCAGGTCCTCGGGAAGGGCCTCGGCCGGGTAGTCGTCCATGATGCCGCGGCTGATGCCGAAGCTCCGCTCGCCGTCCGGAGTGACGAAGCAGACGGCGCGCCCCATGGGGCCGCGGCGCGGGTGCAGGTGCGAGAGCATGACCCGCGAGCTGGTGTTGCGCACGTAGTGGAAAGCGTAGTCGCCCACGCTGATGTGGCTGGTGATGGCGCCCAGCAGGTAGCTGCGGTCGTCGGCCAGCACGGAGAAGTTGTGCAAAGTGTTGCCGATGGCGCCGCCGGCGAACTCGCCGGAGATGCGGCCCGCGTCTTTGAGGCGGGAATAGACGTCCTCCACGCGGGCGTCGTCGAGCAGGACGGATTCGCCCTTGGGGATGCCGAGCTCGGCGAGGAAGGCGTCCTCGACCCTGGCTTCGATGTCCACCAGGAGCTGGTCGATGCCCACGATGTAGATCTCGCCGAAAGGCAGGGCGGTGTCGTTGCCGAAGGGGATGCGGCCCTTGTCGGCATTGGGGAAGTAGTGCTTGCTCTTGCGCTTGCCCGGGAATTTCATTCTGAGCATCATCATATAAAAGACAGCGGCGCTCCGGCGCGGCCTCGGCGCGCAGAATTAGGTAAAATATCACGCTCCAAAGATGAAGAGACCTTCCGTCGCGAAGACCGGAAAGCTGAGCACCGCGGTCCTCGGCGCCACGGGCTACGCGGGCTGCGAGCTGGTGCGCCTGCTCCTGCGCCATCCCCAGGCCCAGCCCCCCCTCCTGCTCTCCCGGGAAGGCGAAGCCTCCTCCGTCCGGCTCGATGACCTCTATCCGTCGCTGCGCGGCTCCGCGCCGCTGCCTTTGGAGCCCTTCTCTTGGGACAAGCTCACGCAGCACGGAGTCCAGGTCTTGTTCCTGGCCACCCCGCACGAGCTCTCGCGCGAGTTGGCGCCCGAGGCGCTGGAGCGGGGCCTGCGCGTGGTGGACTTGAGCGGCGCCTGGCGCCTCAAGGACCCCAAGAACCGCGCGGTCTACGCCCTCACGGACCGCGACGCGGCCAAGGCGGCGCGCTGGGACGCCGAGGCCGTCTACGGCCTGCCCGAGCTCCATCGCAAGGATCTCTTGGGAGCCAGGCTCGTGGCCAACCCCGGCTGCTACGCCACCTCCGTCATCCTGGGCCTGGCGCCCCTGGCCCGGGCCGGGCTCATCGACCGCTCCGCCGGCGTGGTCTGCGACAGCAAGAGCGGCGTCAGCGGCGCGGGCAAGAAGCCCACCTCCAAGACCCATTTCGTGGAGGTCGCGGGGAATTTCTCCGCCTACTCGGTCTTCGGCCACCGCCACACCGGCGAGATCCTGGAGCAGACCGGCCTGGACGCCGACGAGCTCACCTTCACCCCGCACCTGCTCCCCATCCCGCGCGGGATCCTTTCCACCCTGCACGTCCGGCTGCAGAGGCCCGTCACGACCGAGCAGATCGACCGGCTCTTCCGCCAAGCCTATGACGGAGAAGGCTTCGTGCGCTGGTTCGGCCCCGGCGCCCTGCCGCAGATCCAGCATTCGCTCTACACCAACAACTGCGACCTGGGCTTCGAGCTGGCCCCGGGCGGCCGGCGGCTCATCGTGGTCTCCTGCCTCGACAACCTCATGAAAGGCGCCGCGGGCCAGGCCCTGCAGAACATGAACGTCATGTGCGGCTTCTCCGAGGACGAAGGCCTGCGATGAGGCTCGTCGTCAAGATCGGCGGGGCGGCCATCGACGACGACCAGACCCTCAAGGCCTGCGCGCGCTCCGTCGCCGGCCTCGCGGGCCTCGGCCACCAGGTCCTGGTGGTGCACGGCGGAGGAGCCGCCCTGACCCGCCTGCTCGTCCGGCTGGGCAAGCAGGCCCGGTTCATCGACGGCCTGCGCGTGACCGACGCCGAGACGCGCGACGCGGCGCTCATGGTCCTGGCCGGCAGCGTCAACAAGCGCCTGGTGGCGGCCATCCTGGCCGAAGGCCGTCCCGCGCTCGGCTTCTGCGGCGGCGACGGCGCCGCCTTCCGGGCGCGCCGCAAGACCCATCTGGGCGGGGACCTGGGCTTCGTCGGCGAGATCACGGACGTGGACCCGCGCTGGATCGAGGCGCTCTGGGCCGCGGGCGCCGTCCCGGTCATCAGCACCCTGGCCCTGGGCCCGGATTTCGAGTACTACAACGTCAACGCGGACCAGATGGCCGCGGCCGCGGCCGCGGGCTGCAAGGCCGACGCCTTGGTCTTCCTCACCGACGTGGCGGGAGTCAAGGGCCCCGACGGCGCGGTCATCGCCTCTCTGGCCACGGCGCAGATCCCCGGCCTGGTGGCGGCCGGCGTCATCAAGGGCGGCATGCTGCCCAAGCTGCAGGCCTGCCAGGACGCGCTCAAGGGCGGCGTGAGCCGGGTGCGCATCCTCCCCTCGGCGCGGGCGGAGTCTTTGCCCGGCCTGCCCGGGGGAGCCGTCAAGGACGGCACGGAGGTCAGGCTCTCATGACATTGGCGTCCTTGCAGAAGGCCGAGAAGAAGCACCTCATCCAGACCTATGACCGCTACCCGGCCGCCCTCTCGCGCGGCGAAGGGGCCTATCTCTACGGTCCCGGCGGCAAGCGCTACCTTGATTTCTTGAGCGGCATCGGCGTGATGGCCTTGGGCTACTCGCACCCCGCCGTCACCCGCGTCATCCGCGAGCAGGCCGCGCGCCTGGTGCACTGCTCCAACCTCTTCTACACCCCCTTCCAGGCCGAGCTGGCCCGCAGGCTGACCAAGCTCAGCGGCCTGGACCGCGCCTTCTTCTGCAACAGCGGCAGCGAGGCCATCGAGGGCGCCTTCAAGTTCGCCCGGGCCTATGCGCGCGCGCGCGGCAAGGACAAGCGCGTGCGCTTCCTGGCTTTGGAGCACTCCTTCCACGGCCGCACCATGGGAGCCGTGGCCGCGACCCACACGGCCAAGTACCGCGAGCCCTTCGCTCCGGTGATGCCGGGAGTGAGCTTCGTGCGCAGAAACGACATCAAGGACCTGCGCAGGAAGTTCGACGCGAAGGTCTGCGCGGTGTGCATCGAGACCGTGCAGGGCGAAGGCGGCATCCATCCCCTCTCCAAGCAATTCCTCAAGGAGGCCCGGCGCCTGACCCGCAAGAGCGGCGCCTTGCTCATCTGCGACGAGATCCAGTGCGGGCTGGGCCGCACCGGCAAGATGTTCGCCTACCAGCACTACGGCCTCAAGCCCGACCTGGTCACCGTGGCCAAGCCCCTGGCCTGCGGCCTGCCTTTGGGCGCGATCCTGGCCACGGACCAGGCGGCCCGCGCCATCACCCCGGGGATGCACGGGACCACCTTCGGCGGCGGCCCCTTGGCCTGCGCCGCGGCCTTGGCCGTGCTCGACGTGCTTGAGTCCAAGGGCTTCCTGGCGCGCATCGTCGAGCAAGGAGACTATTTCATGTCCCGCCTACGGGACCTCGCGCGGCGGCATGAGAGCGTCAAAGAAGCCCGCGGCCTGGGACTGATGCTGGCTTTGGAGCTCAAGGACGAGGACAAGGCCAAGGAGGTCCACAAGCGCCTGCTGGCCGAGGGCATCATCATCAACCGCACCCACGGCACCACTCTGCGCTTCCTGCCCCCCTACATCGTCACGCGCAGGCAGATCGACCAGGTGGCGGAGGCCCTCGATGAAGCTCTCTAGGCCCGAATGCGTGCGCGTGCGCAAGGCCGTGCTGCCCGACGCCGGGGCCATCCACGGGCTCATCTTCGAGTACGCCCGCGACCACAACCTCCTGGCCCGGACCTTGCCCGAGATCTGCGAGAACATCCGCGACTTCACCGTGGCGGAGGACGGCAAGGGCATCATGGGCTGCGGCGCCCTGCATTTCTACGGGATGCACCTGGGCGAAGTGCGCTCCATCGCGGTCTGGCCCCGCTACCGCAGGCGCGGCATCGGCGGCATGATCATAGACGCCCTCCTGGCCGAGGCGGACCAGCATCGCCTGCCCTGCGTCTGCCTGTTCACCCGCATCCCCGTCTTCTTCAAGGCCCTGGGATTTGCCGAGGTGGACCGCGGGCGCCTGCCCGACAAGATCTACAAGGACTGCAAGGACTGCCGCCGGCGCGACGAGTGCGACGAGGTGGCCATGATCCGCGGCCGCCTGCCCAGCCTGGTCCGTTTCGAGCTCGACGAGAAGCGGCCCGCGCGGCGCAGCCTCTCGCGCATATGATCCTGCGCGGTCCCAAAGAGCCGGTCTTCCTGCCTCAGGGCTTCCGCTTCGCCACCGCCACGGCCGGGATCAAGGCGAGCGGCAAGCCGGACCTGGCTTTGGCCGAGGCCCCGCAATGCGCTGCGGCCGCGGCCGTGTTCACGCGCAACCGCGCGGCCGCCGCCCCCGTGTCGGTCGGCCGCGAGAACCTCAGAGCCTCCCGCGGCCGCCTGCGCGCGGTCCTGGTCAACTCCGGCAACGCCAACGCGGGCACCGGCCAGGCCGGCCTGAAGGCGGCCCGCTCCTGCTGCGAGGCTCTAGCCGAGCGCCTGGGCGTCGCGCCGCGCGCCGTCCTGCCCTCTTCAACGGGGATCATCGGCGTGCCCCTGCCGGCCGCAAAGATCGTAGCGGCCGTGCCGGCCTTGGTGCGCGGCCTGGCCTCGGGTGAATCAGCCCTGCGCGCTTTCGGCCGGGGCATCATGACCACGGATCTGCGGCCCAAGCTGGCCTCGGCCTCGTTCCAGGTCCGCGGCAAGACGGTCAGCATCGCCGGAGTGGTCAAAGGCGCGGGCATGATCCACCCGAACATGGCCACCATGCTCTGCTACGTGTTCACAGACGCCGCGGCCTGCCCCGAGGAGCTGAGCGCTCATCTCAAGGCCGCCGTGGACCTCAGCTTCAACGCCATCTCGGTGGACGGCGACACCTCCACCAACGACACGGTGGTCCTGCTCGCCTCTGGCCGCGGCGGCGTCACCTTGGCGGAGCCGGGAGCGCGCCAGCCCTTCCGCGCGGCCCTGCAGGCGGTCTGCCGCTCCTTGGCCGAGCAGATCGTGCGCGACGGAGAGGGCGCCGGGCACCTGGTGCGCCTTCAGATCCGCGGCGCGAAGACCACGGACGAAGCCCGGGCCGCGGGCCGCCAGATCGCGAATTCCCCCTTGGTCAAGACCGCCTGGGCCGGCTGCGACCCGAACTGGGGGCGGATGTTCGCCATGCTGGGCAACACCGGCTTCCCCTTCGACCCGGCCAAGGCCAGCATGGCCATCGGCCCGCACAAGGTCTTCGCGCACGGCAAGGCTTTGTCCTTCGACCGCAAGGCGGCCCACAAGCTCATGCAGGGCCCGGAGTACGCCATCCGCGTCGAGCTGGGGCGGGGCAAGGCGGCCCTGGAGTTCCTGACCTGCGACCTCACCGAGGAGTACATCCGCATCAACGCGGAATACTCCACCTGACCTGGATCCGACGTTTGGTCAAGCCCGGCAATCCGTCCTTGGATAAAGCCCCCCTCTTTGGGTAGAATATCGCCATGCCGGACGCACCGGACCCCGACTTCCCGCAGCAGGCGCGCATCGCCATCAGGAAGGCCTTGGCCGAGGGCGTAAAAGCCACCCCGGCCGAGATGTCCCGGATCGTCGTCGACCAGATCGCCGACGCTTCCCGCGCCTCCCAAGACCAGCGCCAGGCCGTCATCGCGGTCTGCCGAGCCTCCCTCGGCGACCTGCACGTGCTCGGAATGGACCTCTCAGAGACCACCATCCAGACCCTCAGAGACCTCTCCCGGACCAGCCTGATGTCGCGCGTGGACCCCCAGGACGTCATGACCTGGGTCATGGAAGGGATCGCCGAGGTCGCCGCGACTTTGGACCGGCCCGCCTGCAACGCCATCGTCAGCGCCATCGACGGCGAGTTCATGGGCGCCGGCCAGGCTTTCGCCGAGCTCTGCGAGAAGGCGCGCCGAAAAGGCTGACCGCGCCGCGCTGGACCGCGCTTCGGGTCCCGTCGGAAAATTGCTACAATCCCTATCCGCGCCCAGGTGGCGGAACTGGCAGACGCGCTGGACTCAAAATCCAGTGGCCGCAAGGCCGTGTGGGTTCGATTCCCTCCCTGGGCAAGCTTTTCTATTTCGCCAGGTCGGAGGCGAAGACGAACTCGAAGCCCTCGGCCTGGAGCTTCGGAACCTCTTCGGTCAGGCACTCGTAGGTGCCCGGGAAGTAGTGGTGCCCGATGACCACGGCCGAGCCCCGCTTGCGGGCCATGGCCGCCACCCGGCGCAGTATCTTCTGGCAGAACGGCTTGTTGTTGTAGTGCGGCGGAGACTCCAGGAACATCTGGTTGACCGCCACGCGCAGGCCGGCCGCGCGTGCCTCGTCGCCGGCCACGCTCTTGGGCGAGACGTGACTGTCCAGGAAATAGACCCCTTTTGATCTGAGGTCTGCCATGAAGGCTTTCATCAGAGGGCGGTTCTTGGTCGCCTTCAATGAGCGATGGTTGTTCAAGCCCACCGCGCCCGGGATATCCCTGAAGCTCTTGTCCAGCAGCTTGCGCACTTTGGCCAGATCCGCATCCGACACGCGGTCCTTGGGCAGGTCGAGGCTCAGGAACGGGTCGAACGGGAAGTGGATGATCAACTCGTGGCCGGCGGCCTTGGTGGCCTTGGCCGCCTCCTTGGTGCGCGGCGATTCCGGCATCACCGCGAAGGTCACGGGCCACTTCACGGCCATCCAAGCCTCATCCTTGACGTTGGGCTTGTAGGTCAGGCCAAAATCATCCAGCACCACGGCGATCTTCGGCGCGCTAGGGCGCGCCGCCTGGGGCTGCGCCCCAGGTGAAGTCGCAGGCTGTGCTCCGCTCGCCGGAAGGGACGCGAAGAGAAGCAGGCACAGCAACGAATTAAGTATTGTGTCCCCGAACTCGACGCTATTGCTCATAGCGCTCCAAGGTCCGCAGTCCCAGCTTCCAGGGCACGACCAAGGCCGCGGCGTTGAGCAGGAGCATCATCACCGCGCAGGAGGCGACGATGCGCCAGTCCCAGGCCTCGGCGCGGCCGAAGCGCTCCTGGAAGTGCATCTGCATGGGCCAGGCCAGGATCATGATGGAAGCCCCGACATAGCCCAGCGCCGAAGCCATGTAGACGAACCCCCCCAAGGACGACTCGATCTGGTGGATGTTCTCCACCGCGAACATCGGGAACAGCGCCCCGAAGCCTATGCCCATGGCCGCCAGGGTCCAGGTGATGAGCAGCAGGGACCCGGTGGAGAGCCAGGCCGAGAAGCGGTCGGCCTGCAGAAGATGGTTGGTGGCCAGGCTCAGGACCAAAGCGATCCCGGTCATGGGAATGACGGAGAAGAGGAACTTCTGGCGCATGATCGCGCCCTTGGTCACCGGCGAGGAGCCCAGGATCCACCAGCTGCGGCCCTCCAGGCTGATGGCGGGATACGTGAAGCGCAGGCCCAGAGCCGCGATGACGAAGCCCGCCGCGCCCACGTTGAGGAAAGAGACCAGGCTCTTGAGGTCCGCGTTGTCCAAAGGCAGGCGCTGGATGCTGAAGAGGTACACGAACACCAGTCCCATGATCAGCAGGATCTGCGACCAATGCTTCACGTCCCGGAAGAAGGTCCGGCGCTCCTTCCAGAACAGGGCTCCGAGCTGCCGGGGCAGGCCCCACAGCACCTCGGCCAGGGGCGCGATCTCCAACACCATCCTGCGCTGGCGGCCCGCCTGCGCTCCCGAGTAGCCGATGAAGTAGACTCGGCCGGCCAGAGCCACCAGGACGGCGTACACGGCCAACGCGGCGCCGTAGAGCAGGGCGGCGTAGCGCGCCCAGACCGCGGTCTTGCCCGCCACCGCGGCCTTCAGCGCCGCGGTGAGCCACCAGGACGGGAAGTACAGGGCCGTGGGGGCCTGAAGGTATTCCAAGTACTCAGCCACCACGTTGAGCGCGTCCGGCCGGATGAGCCGCTCCGGCTCGGCGAAGCGCACCAGCCCGTAAAGGACCGTCAAAGAGAGGCTGGAGAGCACCCAGATCACGTCCCGGGTCCGCGAAGACGGGAAGACGAAGAGCAGCAGCAAGGTGAAGGCTATGCCCACGGCCGCGGCCAAAGCGAGGAAGGGAAGCATGAGCACGAGGAAATCCAGGAGGAAGCCGGGGCCGTAATGATTGACCCGCATCAGGGCCAGCACATAGGGGACTTGGACCAGGCCGATCATCCAGGAGCAGAAGAACAGGCTCTCCAGGGCCTTGTCCATGAAGATCGCCCGCAGCGGCACGGGCGCGTTCATGAGGAACTTGAGGTCGAAGGAGTAGTAGAGGGTGCTCAAGGAGGTCAGCAGGCCCGAGATGGCCACCATCATGAAGGTCGCCAGCATCACCATGGCCGTCAGCTTCCACAACAGGAGCTGGCCGATGAGCTGCACGGTGGACAGATAGGCCACCAGCTTATAGAAGAGTCCGTAGAGCCCCGCCAACAGGCCCAGTCCGGCCACGGAGAAAACGCCGTTGCGCACGCGCTCGTACGGGGTCAGGTGCGTGAGCGTGTTGACCAACGTCCGAGCCTTGCGCCAGAAGAGGAGCCGCAGCATGCCGCGCGCGGGAGCGCGCGGCACTGACGCCGATATCTGAGATGCGTGAGGCGTCATGTGCGCTAAAGGTGCTTCAGGAGAGAGGCGTACTCGTGGCCGCCGGTGAGGCTCAGGAACACGTCCTCCAGGCCCGGGCCCTGGCCCCCCTTGGCTTGGGCCCGCAGTTCGTCCACGGTGCCCAGCGCCGCGAGGCGGCCGGAGATCATGATGCCCACGCGGGCGCAGAGCTTCTCCGCGATCTCCAGGATATGGGTGCACATGAACACCGTGGTCCCGCGCCGGGCCAAGGTCAGCAGGAGCTCCTTGACCATGCGGGCGCTCTTGGGGTCCAAGCCCACGATGGGCTCGTCGAGCACCAGGACCTTGGGCTCGTGCAGCAGGACGCCGGCGATGACGAGCTTCTGGCGCATGCCGTGGGAATAGGCTTCCAGGAGCTCCCCGCCCCAATCCGTGAGCTCGAACATGGCCAGGAGCTCCGGTATGCGCCGGCGCTGCTCGGACAGCGGCACTCCGTAGAGCTCGCCGATGAAGCGCAGGTACTCCGCGCCGGAGAGCTTGGGATAGACGAAGGGCTCGTCCGGGACCAGGCCCAGGACGCCTTTGGCCTGGAGAGTCTGGCTGGCCACGTCGAAGCCCGCCACCCGGACCGAGCCGGCGTCGGGCTTGAGCAGCCCCGTGATGAGCTTGACCGTGGTGGTCTTGCCGGCCCCGTTGGGGCCCAGGAAGCCGAAGATCTCCCCGGCGGCGACCGTGAGGTCGAGACGGTCCACCGCGGTCAGATCGCCGAAGCGCTTGACCAGACCTCGGATCTCTATCAAAGCTCTAGCGCCGCGCTTCCAGAAGCAGCGAAACTCGGGCCCGGGAAGGCCCGTTGGGGACCTGCAGCGCGTCGACGAACTCGTCGAAGCGCGCCTGCAGGGCCGCGCGCTGGAGGTTCTCCAGGCGCCGGGTGCTGAAGTCCTCCACATTGAAGGAGGCCAAAGCCGTGCCGTAGATCACGGCGCGCTTGAGGTTGCCGATGTCGTCGTAGTCGCGGGCCGAGGTCAGATAGCCCATGAAGCCGCCCGCGAAGGTGTCGCCCGCGCCCGTGGGGTCCTTGATGGATTCCACGGGATAGGCCGGGAACGCGTAGAAGCGGTCCGCGACCTTCATGAGCGCGCCGTGCTCGCCCTTCTTGACCACCACCACCTTGGGTCCCCAGTGCGAGATGGCGCGCGCCGCGCCCAGGGCCGTGGGCTGCCGGGAGAGCTGCTTGGCCTCCTCCTCGTTGACGAAGAAGATGTGCACCCGCGAGAGCAGGCGCCGCAGGGCGTCGGGCTTGGACAGGATCCAGTAGTTCATGGTGTCGCAAGCGACCAAAGCGGGGCTCTGCATCTGGTCGAGCACGCTGACCTGCAGGTCCGGGTCGATGTTGGCCAGGAACACGACCCGGGACTTCTTCTGCGCCGGCGTGAGCTTGGGCTTGAACTTGGCGAAGACGTTGAGATGCGTGGCCAAGGTCTTGGCGTCGGAGAGGTCGCGGCCGAACTTGCCCACCCAGCGGAAGGTCTTGCCCGGCAGCTCCTTGAGGCCCGAGAGGTCGATGCCCTTCTCGGCCAGCATGTGGCGGTGCTCCTTGGGGAAGTCCTTGCCGATGACGCCGACGACCGTCACCCGCGCGAAATGCCGGGCGGCCAAAGAGAAGTAGACGGCCGAGCCGCCCAGAGCCTCCTGGCTCTCCCCCCAAAGGGTCTTGACCGAATCAAGCGCCACCGAGCCGACCACCAAGATGGAATCCATGTTTTATGAGCTCCGGAGGGTCTGCCGCCGGCCGCAAGGAAATCCGTCCGGCCGGCTCCTGCGGAACTTCCGATACCGCAGGCGCGCGCTCAAGTCCCGCTCTCCCGCTGTTCGAGGAAGGACTTGACCTCGACCTGGGAGTTCACCTGGCGCAGGAAGAAATTGATGAGCTCGAGGGCCCGCATCTGCTGGGCCTGGGCCGCGACGGCGTCCTTGCGCTGCTTGAAGTAGCGGTCCTTGAACTCGGCGGGGGTGAGCTTGGCGGCCTCGGGGTCCTTGTGGCGCTGCGCCGAGGCCTTCTGGAAGTCCTTCGCGGCAGCGTCCCGGTCCTTGACGTAGGAGGCCTCCAGCTCGCCGGGGGTGAGCTTGGCGGCCTGGAAGATGAGCTGCTTGAGGCGGCCGGCCACCAGGCTGCGCCGCCGCATCGCCTCGTAGCCCGCCGGGGTGTCGTGGAAAGCGCCGCGCACCGCGCGGAAGTAGGACTCGGGGCTGAACTCCCCGCCGGACTGGAAGGCGGGCGTGCCGCGGATGTCGCGCGCCAGCTCCGAGTCCGTGATCGTGATGCCCATCTCGTCGGCCTTGACCAGGAGCATCTCGTCGACGATCATGTCCCGCAGGATGTTGACCTTGATCTCCTTCACGGCGGCGTCCGAGACCTCACCGTTGCGGTTGCGCAGGGCGTCGACGTATTGGTCGACGCGGGACCGGTAGCCCTTGTAAGGGATCTTCACGGAGCCCACCGATGCCACGGCCTCGGTCATATCCCGGCTGGTGAAAAGGTAGCCGCCCAGTCCCACGAAGGTTCCCAGGAGGAACACCGTCACGGTCGCGATGAACAGGGCCCGGCGGTAACGGTTCAAAAATCCTATCATGCGGCGCTCCCCCCCTCGACCGGCGCGGCCGCGGGCGCAGCCGCGCCGCGCATGGCGCAGGTCCCATCGAAGAAAGCCCCGTCCTCGACGCGCAGGTTCGGGGTGCGGATGTTGCCGGTGAGGCGCGCCGCCGCCAGTATCTCAACGGTCCGGGAAGCGACGACGTCGCCCTCGAGCTCGCCCGCGACGGAGACCGTCTCCGCGGCCACGTTGCCCTTCACCCGGCCCTTCTTGCCGATCTCCACGGACACCGCGTCCGTGATGTCGCCCTCCACGGAGCCCTCCACGCGCAGGGAGCCCTTGGCCGCGAGCTGGCCGTGGACGTAGGCCTCCTCGCCGATCAAAGTCATGGACTCGTTGCCGTCGAACCGGCCCGCCTTCCGGGAATCGAACATGTCCTCAGCGCCCCGCCGCCTGGGCGTAGCCCAGGAGGTCCTCGGCGGAACGGACCTTGAGATAGATCATGGGGTTGACCGGCTGGCCGTTGCGCCGGATCTCATAGTGCAGGTGCGCGCCGGTGGAGCGGCCGGTGGTGCCCATGTAGCCGATGACCTGGCCGCGGGTCACGCGGTCGCCGGCCTTGACCAAGGACTTGGAGGTATGGCCGTAGGCCGTGGAGATGCCGTAGCCGTGGTCGATGACGATGAGCTGGCCGTAGCCGGAGGTCCAGCCCGCCAAGCGCACGGTCCCGTTGGCCGTGGCGTAGATCAAGGTGTCGGCCCGGTTGGCGATGTCCACGCCGGGGTGGAACTCGCCGCCGCCTTCCTCGGAGCGCTGCATGGGCGAGAGGCGGTAGCCGAAGAGGGAGGTGATCTGCCCCGAGGTCGGCCACATGGCCGGCGTGGCGTGCAGGAGGCTGCGCTGGTTGCCGATGTACCAGGCGATCTCCTGGAAGCTGGCCAGGCGCTTGAGGGAGTCCTGGCGCAGGGCCTCGATCTGGCGGTGCCAGTCGGTCTGCCGGACGCTGGCCGGGTCGATGGCCAGCAGGCGGCGCAGGCTGATGCGGTCCGCGGCCGTGGGTCCGCCCACCGCCGTGTTGTTGCCGAGGAGATCCTCGCGGCGGGAAAGGCTCAGGAGGACCCGCATCTGCCGGTCTGTGGCCTGGGCCACATCGAGGGTGTCGCGCGCCTTCTCCATCTCGGCGGCGAGATAGCCCATCTTCGCCAGCATCACGCGGTTGTCGGCCTTGGTGATCCAGTAGTCGACGTGGCGGCCGCAGATGAACCCGGCCCAGATGGTGACGCCGGACCAGAGGACGAGGCAGAACAGCCCGAAGGCGGTGGAGCACTGCCAGCGCCAGGGCTTGAAAGCCGCGGCCGGGATCACCATCACGGTGATCCTATGGCCCAACCATTCCTTGACGCTCTTTCCTAGGTTCACGGAAGTCCCCGATTTAACGTCAGATGTTATAACAGAAGTACACCCCCCTGTCAATGAATAATCGATTCGGACATGACGGGCGCGCGAAACGAGAACCCCTTGACATAAAAGGAACGGCGGTCTACACTTAGGACATGATGCGCGGCATGCGGATTCTCCAGCTTGCGGCTGTGCTTTTCGCCCTCAAGGTCCCGGTCTGGGCGGTGGAAGCCAAGACCGTCGTCATAGAGAAAGGCGGCCCCGTCCCCACGGGCAATCTGCTCTCCGGCGGCGCGGGCCAAAGCAACCAGTTTAGCGCCGGCATGACCGCCCCCGGCCTGCTGGCCCCCATCGGGGCGCCGGTCGGCGCGCCCGAAGTGGCACCATCCAAGACCGCGGCCATCACTTTGCCGCTGACCATTGGCGAGCCGGCCCCGGCTGGGACCATGACTTCGGAGCCGCCCGCCTTGCCGCAGTCCGAAGTGGTCTCACCGGTCCCCCTCCGGACGCAGGCCCTGACCCCGGCGCCGCAAGGCCCGCTGGACGGCTCGGGCAAAGTGCAAGCGGCTCCCGGGGAGGATTCCGAGACCGGCTCGTTGCGGCCCGATGATCCGGACCAACCGCAAGGCCCGCCCGGACCGGAACTCATCGAGCGCGCCAAGGCCACTGCGGCGAGCCTCACCGGCCAGACCCCCGCTGCGGCCCCCAGCCCGGATGTCCAGGCCGCGCAGCGCTACATCCGCGACATCATGGGCTCGCGCCGCCCCACCGAATCCGAGACCGAGGTCCTGCTGCAGGATTTCCTGGACCTGCGGGGCATAGACCCCGGCTCCGCGCGCGGCCAAGCCATCCGCCAGGTGCTGCTGGCTTCCAAGCTCCAGGCCGAAGCCTCGGCCGTGGCGCAGTTGGACCCCAAGTACAAGGCCGTGGGAAGCTTCATCCTGGCCGCGGCCAAGGAGTACGGGGTGACTCCCGCGCACGTGACCGCGGTGGTCGAGAAACGCGGCTTTGGAGGCCTTCTGGCCGGCGTCAAGTCCAAGGAGCAGGCCTCTCGCATCCTGGATTCGGTGCTGGCCCGGGACCGCTTCGAGCGCTTTTTGGCGCGCTACCCCAAGAACCGGCAGGGCGACCTGATGCGCGACGTGGCCAGCAACATGCTGGTCCGCTCGGGCAAATCCATCGAGGAAGTCTCCCACCCCGACCAACACGAGCGTGGGCCGCGACCCGGACCCGCAGTCGCCCAACGTGCTCTTCTACGTCCGCTTCGAGGACAACAAGTGGCGCATCGACGTGTACCGCCAGAACCGGGGCCGGGGCTTCCAGGGTGGCGCTGATGTCTCGTTCGTCGAAGCCTTCCAGCAGTGGCTCGTCTCCGGCGGCGTGCCGCGCTCCGACTTCCTCTCCCGCTAAGAGTTCGGGGACACAATACTTAATTCCCGAGGATCGGGTCTTGCGTCCCATTATCCCCCCGAGCGCCCGATGCGCAGCATCGGGCGCCACCGTCCCGACGCGGAGCGTCGGGCGGCAGCACCCAGCCGGCCCGGATCTGCCGGCCCTGCCCTGCGGGCAGGGCCGGTTCCGCGCGACTCTTCGAGTCGCGCGTTCTCGACAGCAAGGAAGACCTGGACTTGCCCCGGGGCAAGTTTGTGGATAACTCGTCGGCCAATCCCGTTCTGCACGGCGCTCGCCCGCCCGCAGAACGGCTTTTGGTATAATCGACCATCCCTATGACCAACAGCAACCAATTGAGACAGCAATACCTTGATTTCTTCAAGAGCCGGGGCCACACGGTGCGCCCCTCGACTCCCCTCATCCCGCAGGGCGACCCGACCTTGATGTTCAACTCCGCGGGCATGGTGCCTTTCAAGCCGTACTTCCTGGGCATCAAGAAGGACCTGTCCCGCGCCGCGAGCTGCCAGAAATGCTTCCGGACCACGGACATCGACCGGGTGGGCCGGACCTTGCGGCATCTGACCTTCTTCGAGATGCTGGGCAATTTCTCCTTCGGCGACTACTTCAAGGCCGAGGCCATCCCCTGGGCCTGGGAGTTCCTGACCAAGGACCTCAGCATAGACCCGAAGCTTCTGCATCCCACGGTGTTCAAGGACGACGAGGAGGCGGCCGCGCTCTGGGGCAAGCTGGCCCTGAAGAACCCGGTGGGCCGCCTGGGCGAGGACAGCAACTTCTGGGCCATGGGCCCGACCGGGCCCTGCGGCCCCTGCTCCGAGATCTACTTCGACCGGGGCCCGCAGTTCGCCTGCGCCAGCCCCTCCTGCGCGCCGGGCTGCGACTGCGACCGCTACATCGAGGTCTGGAACCTGGTCTTCACGCAATTCGACCGGCAGGGAGACGGGAGCCTCAAGCCCCTGCCCCGCAAGAACATCGACACGGGCATGGGCTTCGAGCGCCTGGCTTTCGTGGCGCAGGGCAAGCTCTCGCCCTTCGACACGGACCTGTTCACGCCCATCGTGGATAAGGCCGCGGGCATCCTCAACACGGCGCCGGACCGGTCCCCTGAGACGGCCCTGGCCTTCCGCGTGATCTCGGACCATGCCCGGGCCGCCGCCATGCTGATGAGCGAGGGCGTGATCCCCTCGAATGTCGAGCGCGGCTATGTCCTGAGAAGGCTCATCCGCCGCGCGGTGCGCTACGGGCAGCTGCTGGGCTGCGCCGAGCCGTTCCTCTACAAGCTCGTGCCCGCGGTGCTGGAGATCTTCCGGGACACCTACCCCGAGATCGTCGCGGCCGAGGCCCAGGTGGTCAGCGGCCTCAAGATGGAAGAGACCCGCTTCATCGAGACTTTGGCCGCCGGCGAGCGCGAGCTCGAGGCCCTGCTGGCGGAGACTTCCGGGACCTTGCCCGGAGAACAGGCCTTCAAGCTCTACGACACCTTCGGCTTCCCGCTGGAGCTCACCAAGGAGATCTGCCTGCAGCGCGGGCTCAAGGTGGACGAGGACGGCTTTGCCCAGGCCAAGGAGCGGGCGGCCGAGAAGGCCCGCGCCTCGTGGAAGGGCTCCGGGGAGAAAGAGGTCCTCTCCCAAGGCCTGGCGGCCCACGCGACGGTCTTCACCGGCTACGAAAGGCTCTCGGAGAAGACCAGGATCCTCGACGCGCGCTTCAAGGGCGGCGAAGGCATCGTGGTCCTGGAGCGGGTCCCGTTCTACGCGGAGAGCGGCGGCCAGGTCGGAGACACGGGAGAGCTCTTGTCCGCGGACGGCCGCGCCGTGCTGGCCGAGGTGCTCGACACTCAGAAGCACGAGGAGACCACGGTGCTCATGGTCAAGGCGGCCGCGGGCGCGCCGCCGCTGGCGCCGGGCGGCGAGGTGCTCGCCGAGGTGGACGCGGCGCGCCGCCGCCGCATCATGCCGCACCATACGGCCACGCATCTCATGAACGAGGCCTTGCGCGAGGTGCTGGGCGCGCACGTGCGCCAAGCCGGCTCTTATGTCGACGACAAACGCCTGCGCTTCGACTTCACCCATCCCAAAGCCGTGACCGCCGAGGAGATCCACCGCATCGAGGCCATCGTCAACGAGCAGGTCCGCAAGGCCCTGCCCGTGGACACGAAGGAGATGCCCCCGGCCGAGGCCAAAGAGCACGGCGCCATCACCCTGTTGGGCGAGGACTACGGGACCCGGGCGCGCGCCGTGCTGGTGGGCGCCAAGGGCTGGCTGGAGCCGCGCAACCGCTTCAGCCTGGAGCTCTGCGGGGGCACGCATGTGTCCAACACCTCGGAGATCGAGGCTTTCAAGATCGTGAAGGAGTCGTCGGTGGCCGCGGGCATCCGGCGCATCGAGGCGGTGGCGGGGCCGGCGGCCAGCGAGTGGGTGGTGAAGAAGGCGGAGGCGCACAAGGCGCTGCTGGCTGGCCTGGTGGCCAAGCAGGACGTCCTGCTCCAGTCGCTGCGCGCCTTGGGCGGCGAGGCCGCGCCTTGCGCGATGCGCGAGGAGGCGTCCTTGCGCGGCCACTTGAAGCACCTGGAGAACACTCTGACGGGCCTTAAGGCCAAGACGCTCTCCGGCTCCACGGAGGGCCGCAAGGTGCTCGAAGCCAAGGGCATCAAGCTCTGCGTGCAGAAGCTCGTGGGCGCCGACCCCAAGTCCTTGCGCGGCATATCGGACAAGCTGAAATCGGAGCTGGGCTCGGGGGCGGTGTTCTTGGCCGCGCCGCACGCGGGCAAGATCTCGTTCGTGCTGGCGGCCACGCCCGACCTGGCCGGCAAGGGCTTCGACGCGGGGTCTTTGGCCAAGAAGTTCGCGGCCGCGCACGGGGGCTCGGCGGGCGGGCGGGCGGATTTCGCGCAGGGCGGGCTTCCCGAGGCGGACTGGGACGCCCTGGTGGAGAGCCTGTCCGGGCTGCTCTGAGGGAGGGCGCATGGAAGGCATGAGCTGTTTGCTGGCCGCGGCGGCTTTGGCAGTCGCGATGGGCTCTTCCGCGCAGGCCCCGGGGGCTGAGCGCATCGTGTTCCCGGACCAGCTCCTCAAGGACTACGACATCAGCCTGGCGGCCAGCGCCGCGCTTCCCGATAAGGGCAGGATATTGGTCTTCGGCTTCGAGGCCAAAGACCTGCTGGGCCGGGCCCAGCCTCTCTCTTATCTGGCGGTCTACAAGGTGGACGCTTCGGGAGCCGCCTTGGTCTACCGCTTCGCTCCGAAGGCGCCGGAATCCGCGGGCTACCCGCGCCAACTGGTGTTGGAGCAGTGCCGGGTGGTTCCCCTGGACGGAAAGGGCTTGGCTTTGGTGACGACCTGGGGTGAGACAGGTGCGAACTATTTCGGCACGCATCCGATCGTGATCGGCTATGCGGGCGGGAAGTTCCGGGCCCAGGACCTCTACGCGCAGGAGCTGGCCGCGGACCGCCGCATCCGGGGCTTCTCCTGGACCAAACCGGATTTCCAGGCGGTCAACTTCTTCGCTCCCGCGGAGTCGGTCAAGACCATCCTGACGCAGGGCGTGGCTGTGAGCGATGCGGGCCAGGTGGAGCTGAAGTTCTACGCCGACGAGAAGGCGCACGCGGCGAAGCATCGCTTCGCGACCTTCCGCTTCCCGGTCCCGCGCTAAGGCGACGTCAGAAGCGCAGGGCTCGGTTCATACGGCGTCTTTCGCGGGCACCAGCGGCAGCCGCGTGGAGACGGCGTGCAAGGCGATGTTGTGCAGCAGCTCATTGACCGTGGTGCAGCAGTCCGGCAGGATGCAGACCCTGTACTTCTCCGCGGACCTGGAGATGGCCGTGTGGGTCACGCAGTTCTGGGTCATCATCCCGCACACCAGCAGCTCGGTGATCCCCAGCCGGACGAGGACCTCTTCGAGGTCGGTCTTGACGAAGCCGTCGGCGAACTTCTTGACCACGATGGGGGCATCTGGAGCGGCGGCGAGGATGCGGGGATGGATCCTGGCGCCGTCGGTCCCCCGATTGAAGAATGGCGCGGTCCCCATCGCCGAGTCGGCGACATGCTGGATGTGGATGATGGCGACGCCTTTGGCCTTGGCCGCCTTGATCGCTTGCTCGATGTTGGCGAGCACGGCCTCGGCGTTCCACAACGGGAACTTGCCTCCGGGGAAGTAGTCGTTCTGCACGTCGATGAGCAGCAGGGCCTTCTTCATTTTTTTCTCCCGGTTCAACGCACGAATCCCAAGTAGCCGAACAAGAGTCCCAGTGACAGCGCGAAATACGGGACGATCCTCGGCGCCGCGCCAGCCAGGAGCCTTCGCGTCAGGCGCTGCATGGCATTTGGGAAGGCTATGATCATAATGCCCTTCACGACGGCGATCCAGCCCAGGACCGTGATGAGGACCGGCCAGTCTCCCACCCAGATGTCATGGTAATGCACGATGAGGGATCCGATCACAAGGGCCAGGAGGCCCAGCAGGTAGGTCAGAGCGGCGTTCTTATACATATCCTCCGACACCCGGGGAAAAAAATCTCTGTTGAAGAACCCTCCGAGGGCAGCCGAAAGATATATCACGGCCATGATGCGTGCGATTAAGATGGACAGTTCCATGTCGTCCTCTGGATACTTCAACGCATGGGCCTGCCGTGCGCGGCGCTGCGCGCCGAGCCGGCAGGCCCATGACCCAGTTCCCTCGACCTAAAAGCGCACCGGCAGAACCCGAGGTTAGACGTTCCTTGGTACATGCTCACTGTCCCTCGGATAAGCCAATCAGGACTAGCAATGCGCCCGTCGATACGGCTAAAGCCGCGCTGAGGATCGCAGAGGCTTCAAGCAGGTCATGAAAGCAGTCTAGGAGACTTCCTCCCAGCAAGCGCCAAGCGAGTACAATGGCAACGCTTGCTCCAAAAAGCTGAATCCACAGGAAAGCGGTTCGTTTGAACATTGAGCCAATCCCACCTATGGTCAATAGTAGTCCAGGAAGCAGAGTGACGGCCCATACTCCCTCGGCTTTGGCGAAACGGAATAAGATGGTTGCCGCCATAATAACGAGCCCAAACAAAAGGCTGTATAGCCCTAGGATGGTAGAGGCAAGTCTTCGAATCGATACAAGGATTCCTCTCTTGTTCGTCATGATACGCCTAACTATTGAGTGAGCTGGTCGGTAGAGCAAGAGCTTCCTCAAGCCCCTGTCGCAAATTCTACCTATCCCCCCTACCCCAAGCAATGGGAATCCGGCTCCGATGACAAGCTCTCACTGCAGCCCCGGTCCGCATATCGAGCCCGTCCCTTACCACCGACCCGCATCATGCCCTGACCGGATGCAGTTGCCCCCGCGCCGTGGAGATCAAATACAAGGCGTACTGATTGACGGAGACCCCTTCCTCGGCAGCCTCCTCCTTCAAGCTCCTCTGCAAGGCCTTCGGCAGGCGCAGGAGGAACCTGCCACCCAGCTCCTGCTGAGAAAGCGGCTTCGGGATCGCGAAACCGCTGTCTTTGCGCACTTGCAGGTGCAGCCGGATGGCCACATCGAGCTCCCGCAGAGCCTCGGCGGCCGTATCACCCAAGGCGGAACAGCCCATCAATTCCGGCGCGACGGCCACCCAGCAGCCGTCTTCCTCGCTGTGGAAGACCTTGCGCATATAGCCTTCGGTCTCAAGTCCCTTCTTTGGCCCTTTCGACATATCTCCCCCGCTCATCTCATCCGCAGGCCGTAGGCATCCACCAGCTCCAGGAACTGCAGGAGCTGATACGGCTTGGCCTCTCCGTCTCGCTCTTGCAGATTGAGGACCGCTCCGCAAGGATGTTTGTAGACGCAGTGGCTGCCGTGCTGCCTGTCGAATCCGAAGCCGTGGGCCTCCGCCAGCCGGATAAAATCCCGGAAGCGGACATTATGCCGCTCGGTCCGGATCCGACGCAGGAGCTCTTCAGGCTTCATCATATAATATCGCCCGCAATATCATTTGTCAAGGGGGCCAAGAGCCCTCACTAAACATACGAGATGCGGGCGAAAAAGTTCCTTCCGACCGAAGCGCCCGTCTATGGTAGGAGACGTCTCGGGCCCGGTCTAGGCCAGCCCCAGCCTCACCAGCTTCTGCGCCAGCCGGTACACATCGCCGCGGTCGCCCTCCCGCCGCAGCCCCACGGCCACCGCAGTCACCGTCACCACGGCCTTGTCCACCCGGTAGATGACGCGGAACCTCTGCCCCGCCGCCCTCAGACTGCGCAGGCCCGCCAACTCCCCGGCCAAAGCCTTGCCCTGCTTTTCCGGCTCCAGCGCCAGCCCGTCTATGCGCTTGGCGATCAGAGCCCGCACCCGCGCGTCAGCCACCCCCCTCAGCATATCCAGGGCCGTCGGCGTGATCGCGATCCGGTAGGTCAAAGGCCCAACCCCTTCTTGGCCTTCTCCCAAGGGATGGCCTTGCCCTGGCGCAGTTCCCTGAGACTCTTGCGCAGGAGCTCCGCCTGCCCAGGGTCCGAGAGCACTTCCATGGTCTCCATCAGGGCCTCGTAGAGCTCGAAAGGCAGGATGGCCAGGACCGGCTTGCCCCGCAGGGTCACTTCCACCCCTTCGCCGTGCTTCACTCCCAGATCGCGGGCCAAAGACAACAGCTGCGCCCGGGCCTCGGTCACGCTCAAGGTCGTCATGGCATTCTCCTGTACATACGACTGAACACTATAGTGTACAGTCATATGCACAGTCTGTCAACGGCCTGGGAATTTCGGCCCACACTACACATATGAGGAGCGGCCGGAAAAGTTCCACGGAGGGTCCTGGAGGCTCGATCTGACGGCCAGCGGCGCGAGGCCGCGCTATTGGCGGGAGAGTTCCTGGTCGATCTTCGGCCAGAACATGCCGGAGAGCCGGTCGGCGCCGAAGTGGATCATCAAGGTCCCCGAATCCATACCCCCCGTGATCGTATACTTCTCCCCGGCCTCCCTGTTCTTCATGACCAGCGCCAAGTTGCGCTCGATGCCCTGGTCGGCTTTTCCCGGGAACCTGCCGAAGTCCATGGCGGACCTGAGCAGCGCCGCGTCGTAGATGGAGAATGAGGCCTTGCCCACTCTGCCAACGTGCGCGAACGGATGGTTCTGAGGCTTATCGTCCCGGATCTCCACCTTCGTGGGCTTTTCCAGGTCGTAGAACAGGGTCTCATAGGATCGCGTGATGGCGACGACGTGGCCGGCGATGACCCGGAGCTCATCGGGCGCCTCGCCAAGAGGGATATCCGGCGACATCGGCATGGGCATATTGCGTGAAGCGAGGATCTCCTTGGGGAAGACCCAGACATGCCAGAAGCCCAGCGGCGGCGGCCCGCTCCTGCCGTAGGTCCAGATCGTGATCTCCTGCTCTTTGAGAGCCGGATTCAGGTCCGCGGTGACCGGATCCAGGATGTACCCGGCGCTGCGCAGCGTTTGGATGATGAAGCCGGCCACATCGGTCCCGGGCGCGGACGCGCCCACGCCGGGGACCTGGCCCACGCTCGATTCGCCGACCGCCACATCCGCCGCGCCGGCCACAGCCTTGCCCCGGACCTCCGGGACAGCCGCCGCATCGCTCTTCAGGATAGCCTTGAGGTCATAGTCGTTGACCTCCCGCGGCGCGTCGCGCAGGGTCTGCCGCTCGCTCGCAGACAGGACCGGCCGGGACTGCTGGCGTCCCAGCCAGATGGTCGTGCCTGCGATCGCCAACAGGATGAGGCCCAGAGGGGTGAGCAGCCTTCTCATCGGGATAGCCTCCCTACACGAACATGGCGTCGGGGTATAGTGGGTCCTGCGATATCAACTGAGGATACCCCCTCATCCCCAGCCTGTCAAGAGGAAGCGTCTTCTCCCCGCTCAGAGCACCTTAAAGACGAAGCCCTCGCCGTCCTCGTCCAGGATCTTGTAGCGCCGGTCGCGTCCCACCAGCTCACGGAAGGCCCCCGACCTTTGCGAGCACAGCCCGAAGCGCGCCTGGAACCGCTCCCGGAACGCCCGGTGGATCTCGTCCGGCGGCAAGGTCACGTTGGCCGCGCCGTGCCAGAGCCTCCAGAGCGCCGGGTCCCAGGAGTACATGAACACCGGGTCCAGCATCACGAAGTAGCGGTGCTGGTCGTTGAAGTACAGCAGCTCGGGCGGCTCGTCCCAATCGCAGGTGTAGATCACTTCCCCCGCGGGAGCCTGGGCCGCCAGCGTGCGCGCCAGCCGCTCGAACTGCGGCGGCTTGACGCGGGACATCTGGCCGCGCACCGACAGCACCCACGAGCCGCTGGCCGCCGCCACCATCACCAGCCAGACCGCCAGCAGCGCCCGGGCCGCGCCGCGCTGCGGCGGCAGCAAGGACCGCGGCGAGCCGCCCGGGAACACGTCGCTGAACGCGAAAGCGCAGAACAGCGTGGACACCGGCAGGGAGTACTCGATGAAGCGCTTGGAGACCAATGTCAGGAAGACCAAGGTCACCGTGATCGGGAACAGAACGCGCGTGCGCTCCGAGAGCGGCGGACGCAGGTGCATGAACGCGAACAGAACGGCCAGCAGATGCAGGATGAGCGGCCCGTGCGCCGAGAGCAGCTGCAGCGTGTCCATCGGGCGGATCTCGCCGCCCTGCGACAGCGCGACCTGATGCGTCACCGAGTAGAACATGCTGACCAGGTTCTGCACGTAGAAGAACCGGATGTCCTTCGGGAAATACGGGTGCAGCACCATGGCCAGCGCGTAGGCCCCCAGCCCGAGCAGGAAGATGCGGTGCTCGCTGCGCCGCTCCATGGCCTTCAGATAGGCGGCGCGCAGGGCCGCGAAGACCACGGGCAGGAAAGCCGCCACGTAGGCGAACGGGTACAGGAAGCAGAGCGCGGCGAAAGGCTTCTTCCGGTCGTTGAGCAGGAAATGCAGGCTCCACAGCAGCAGAGTGATGGAGAGCACCTGGGGACGCACGTCCAGCAAGCGCCACCAGAAGAAGCTCCCGCCCATCAGGAGCAGCCAGAACCAATAGATCCGGTTCGGGACGCGGTTGAGCGTGAGGATCATGAAGAAGCTGGTCAGCGCCAGCGCGGAGAAGAGCACGCCCGCGATCTTGCCTCCCAAAGCCAAGCCGCCGAAGGTGAACGGGATGAGCAGAAGATGGTAGAGCAAAGAGCCGTCGCTGAAGCCCTCCCGCCAGAGGCTGAAGTGCGCCCAGGGGAAGCCCTTCAGGAAAAGCCCGTGCTGGCGCATCAGGGCTGAAAGCTTGATGTGGTAGTAGCAGTCCGGCTCGGGCAGGTACGGGGTCTGGAACTGGAACCAGGCACAGACCGCGCAGCAGAACAGGAAGACGGCCAGCGCCTGCGGCCAGAGCCGGGCTGGTTTCATCCCGGCTTGCCGAAGAACTGCGCCAAGCCGGTCAGCAGCATCTGCACCGCGATGGTGGTCAGGATCATGCCCATGAGGCGCTGGATGGCGGTCACGCCCCGCTCGCCCAGGAGCCTGCAGATGGCCGCGGCGTTGGAGAGGATGGCCAGCGAGCCGGCCCAGGCCACGACCATCGCCACGGACAGCTTCCAGAAGCCCACATCGCTCTTGGAGGCCAGGATGAGCACCGTGGTCATGGCCGAAGGCCCCACGATGAGCGGAGTCGCCAGGGGCACGAAGAAGGGCTCCCCCGAGGGCATCTCCCCGAACATCCCCTCACCGCTGGCCGGGAAGATCATGCGCACCGAGATCAGGAAGAGCACGATGCCGCCGGAGATGCCCAAAGCCGGGTCCTGGATGCCCAGCAGGTTGAGGAAGAACTGCCCGAAGAGCAGGAAGAAGAACAGCAGGGCCAGAGCGAAGAGGTGCTCGCGCACCATGATGGGCCGCGCCCTCGCCTGCGGGATGCCCTTGAGCAGGCCCGCGATGAGCGGGAGGTTGCCCAAAGGGTCCATGACCAGGAAAAGGATGGAGATGCAGGACAGCAGGCTCATGTTATCTTTCATCCAGGGAACCTCTGACGACGACATTCTACATAGTCCGCGCCCCGATAAGCTATACTATCCACCCAGAAGCTCCTGGCCATGAAGAGAACGGCCTCCCGCCCCCGCCCCACCTACGCCCTGGTCTTCCGCTTCTGCGACCCCGCCGAGATGCAGTACATGCACGGCCACCGCATCAGCGCCGTGGTGCACCGGGACATCAGCAGGCGCTTCGGCCGCATCGCACGGCGCGTGCTCAGCCGCCACGCGCCCCTCGGCGCGCCCTTCACGCCTCTGCCCGGCGTCTGGGTGGCCCCCTTCCGCATGAGGACCTGGGCCGTGGGCTTCGACGTGGAGGACCAGATCTCGGCCATGACCGGGACCGGCATGGAGCTGGTGCGCGAGATGCTCGACGTGGAGCTCGGCCGCGCCTCGGCCATGCACGTGAGGTTCCGCTTCGGCGTGCTCTGCGACCCCTCCGGGGAGACCGCCCCTGAGCGCCTGCATGAGCGCCTCTCCGCCCTCGTCTCCGGGATGGACGCGGACCCGGCTGAGCCGGGCGTCTCGCTGGCGCGCTTGCGCGATATCATGCGCCGGGACCTCCTGGATTTCCACCTGCAGCCCATCGTGAGCCTGCACGACCTCAAGCCCGTGGGCTTCGAGGCTCTGGTCCGCGGCCCGGCCGGAGGGCCGGTGGAGCGGGCCGACAAGCTCTTCGCGGCCGCGGCCTACCATGGCCTGCAGCAAGAGCTGGAGCTTGCCTGCGTGGCCGGGGCGTGGAAGCAGGCCGCGAGCCTGCGCGCCCCCTACTGGCTCTCGGTCAACCTGGGGCCGGACCTCTTCCACGCCCCCGCCCTGCGGCGCCTGGTGCGCAGTCCGCGCGACCTGCGCCGGCGCGTCTTCGAGCTCACGGAGCATCTGCCCATCCGCTCGCCCCACAGGCTCAACGCCGCCGCCCACCCCCTGCGCCGCCGCGGCGCGCGCGTGGCCTTGGACGACGCGGGCTGCGGCTACCTCAACATGGGCATGGTGGAGGCGCTCTCTCCCCACATCGTCAAGCTCTGCATCACGGCCATCCGCCGCATCGAGGCCGGCGCCGCCCCGTTTCGCGCCATCAAGGACGTGGTGGGCCGCATCTATCGGGCCGAGGCGGCGCCCCTGGCCGAGGGCGTGGAGACCGCGGAGCAGCTCAAGGCCGTGCGCGGCTGCGGCTTCGAGCTGGCGCAAGGCTATCTCTTCGGCCGGCCCCGGCCGGCCCGCGAAGTGCTCTCCAACCTGGGCAGCTTCTAGGAAACGGGCCGCAGTGCTCCTGACCGGCTGAATACGCTATAATGCCCGGGATGAAACCCTTTCGAACGTCCACGTACGCCCGCGAGTTTATGAGGACTCTCGCCATCCTAGGACTGCTGGCTCTGCCGGCGCAGCGGTCCCAGGCCATCCCCCCTGTCACCTTCAACGTCTCCAACACCGCCGATTCGGGCGCAGGCAGCCTCCGGCAGGCGGTCATCGACTCCTATTCCGCGGGCCCCAACACCGTCTCTTGGACCACGGGCAGCGGCGGGACGATCTTCCTCCAAAGCGACCTCACGGCCATCCACACCAACACGACGCTCGACGTCAGCAACGCCCCCTCGGCCGTGACCATATCCAGCAAATCCGTCGAGATCAACGGCACGGTGACGTTGACCAACAACAGCCTACCCCAGGTCTGGACCATCAACACCCGCATCACCGGCACCGGCTCCATGATCAAGGACGGGACGGGCGAGCTCGACTTGAGCGGGGCCAATGACTACAGCGGCAACACCGTGCTCATCAAGGGCACCCTCGGGCTCAAGAACAGCACCGCCTTGGGCTCCGGGACGCTCCTCTACGACGGCGGGACCTTGCAGCTCGGAGCCGTCAACGCCGCCAACAACATCCAGCTGTCCGCGGGCGGGGTCTTCGACACCGCAGGCAGCAACGCAGCCCTCTCGGGCGTCATCAGCGAGACCGCAGCCTACTCTTTGACCAAAGCCGGCGCCGGGACCCTGTTCCTGACCGGAGCCAACACCTACAGCGGCGGGACCGTGATCAACGCGGGCACGCTCAACATCAACGCCGACGCCGCTTTGGGCAACGCTGCCGGCGGCATAAACTTCAACGGCGGCACCCTGCAGGCCGCGGCCGGCCTGACTTCGGCGCGCGTGCTCACGCTCAACGCGGGCGGCGGGACCTTCGACAGCAACGGCTTCGACTCGACCCTCTCCGGCGGCATCGCGGGAACGGGCAGCCTGACCAAGGCCGGAGCCGGGACCCTTTTCCTGACCGGGATCAACTCCTACAGCGGAGGCACCTTCATCAACGCGGGCACGCTCAATATCAACAGCGCCGCCGCCCTGGGCAGCGCGGGGGCAGCACTCGCCTTCAGCGGCGGGACCCTGCAGACCGCGGCAAGCGTGGTCTTGGGGAACCCCGGCACGCTCAACGCAGGAGGAGGCACGGTCGACACCAACGGCTTTAGCTCGGTGTTTTTGGGCGTCTTCGGCGGGACCGGCGGCCTGACCAAGGCCGGCGCCGGGATCCCCACGTTATCCGGGGTCAACACCTACACCGGCGGGACCACGATCAGCGGCGGGACCTTGGGCGTGGGCACGGACAGCAACCTGGGAGACCCCTCCGGCGCGCTCACCTTCAACGGCGGCACGCTCGCGCTCTCGGCCGACTTCGCCTCGGGGCGCAGTGTCTCGCTGTCCGGTAACGGGACCATCGACACCGGCGTGAAGAACTCGACCTTCACGGGCGTGATCAGCGGCGGCGGCGCGCTGACCAAGCTCGGCAGCGGCACCCTGTTTCTGGAAGACGCGAACTCCTACAGCGGCGGGACCGTCCTTAGCGCCGGCACCATCAACGTGAGCAGCGCCTCCGCGCTGGGCTCGGGCCAGCTGATCTTCAACGGGGCCGCCACCCTGCAGACCCTCCTCGGGATCACCTTCACCAGCAGCGTCACGCTCAACGCCGCCTCGAACTTCGACATGATGGGCAACACCACGACCATCTCGGGCGTCATCGGCGGGACGGGGAATCTGCTGCTGATCAGCAGCGGAACCTTGGCCCTGACCGGGGTCAACACCTACACCGGCGGGTCCTCGGTCAGCAACGCCGGGGTCCTCAGCATCAACAACGGCTCGGCGCTGGGCACCGGCGCGCTGGTCTTGGCCGGCGGGACCCTGCAGACCACCGCGCCGCTGACCTTCACCAACACCATCTACATGGGCGGCGCCGGGACCATCGACGCCTACGGCCAGGTCTCCACGTTCTCGGGCAGCATCTCCGACGGCCCCGGCGCCGGCCCGGGCTTGACCATCACCGACACTCTCGGGGGCGGGACCATCATTCTATCCGGAGCCAACACATACACCGGCGGCACCTACGTCAACGGGGGCACCCTTCGGCTCGGAGCCGACAACGCGGTTTCCACAGCCGGAGGACTCACGGTGAACTCCGGCGGGACCTTCGACATGTCCGGCTTCAACCAGGCCGTGGCCAGCTACGCCGGAGCCGGGACCCTCTCCATGACCCAGCCCTCCGGCCTGACCAACTTCCTGACGGTCAACGGGAATTCCGACCTCTCCGGCGGGACCTTGGTCGTGAAGCTCGCCCCGCAGCTCGTCGCCAACGGCGCCACCTTCCGCCCCGTCAGGGCCGCGTTTGTCACCGGCACCCTGCCCACGGTCGTCTCGCCCGCGGCGTTCTTGATGACCCCGACGTACGCCGGTGCCGACCTGAAGCTGACCGTCAGCTTCGTCCCCTTCTCCCACAGCGCGGTCAACCCCAACCAGACCGCCATAGGCGACAGCCTGGAGGCGCTGCGCACCAACCCCACCGGCGACGCGGCCACGGTGATCGGCGAGCTCTACACCCTCGACGCCGCGCAGCTGCGCGCGGCTCTCGACCAGATCGGCCCCATCTCGCTGGCCGCCATGGGCTCGCTGGGCCTGGCCGGCTCCGGAGTCCAGGGCGCGGCCCTGGGCCAGCGCCTCAACGCCCTGGCCGACGGCACCGCGCCCGACGGCGTCACCAACTACACGGTGAGCGGCCGCATGGACGTCCCCGGCGGCCCGCTGCTGGCCTACGCCGGCGACGACCTCAACTCGCTCGACCTGGGCGCGGCGCGCCAGGGCCCCGCATCGAACTCCCCTTGGGGGTTCTACGCCTCCGGGGTGGCGTCGACCGGCCGGCTCAGCGAGGCCACCAGCAGCTCGGGCCTGCAGCCCGGCTACGCCTTCAACACCGGCGGGCTCATGGCCGGCGGCGACTACCGCCTCAACCGGAACCTCGCCGTCGGCGGCTCGGCCGGCTATCTCCACGGCCACGCCTCGGTCTACGCGCCCGGCTCTGGAACGGTGGACAACAACAGCGCGCGCTACGGCGTCTACGCCACGAGCTACAACGAGACCGCCCGCGCCAGCCTCTACCTCGGCGGAGCGTCCGACTTCTTCTCCACGCGCCGGGGCATCCAGTTCGGGCAGATCTCGCGGGTCGCCACGGCCTCGCCGCAGGGCGCCGAGTTCAACCTGGCCGCCAGCGCGAGCTTCGACCTCAAGGCCAAGGCCTGGGGCCTGGGCACCTTCTCGCCGTTCGCGGGACTGGATTACAACCGCCTCATGATCGGCTCCTTCCAGGAGAGCGGGGCGGACACCCTGGACCTCAGCGTGGCGCCGCAGACGGCCCAGTCGCTGCAGTCCAGCCTGGGGCTACGCTACTCGGACCGGCTCCAGTGGGACTCCTGCACGGTGCTCCCCTACCTGAGCCTGGGCTGGCGGCACGAGTTCGAGGACCAGAGCCACCCGATCGAGGCGCAGCTGGCCTCGGGCGTGGGCAGCGTCTTCTCCGTGGCCACGGGCCGCTTCGCGCGCGACGGGACGCTGTTCGGCACGGGCTTCTCGCTGGACTGGGGCCGGGGACTCACGGCCAAGTTCGCCTATGCCGGCGATTTCCGGTCCCACTTCCAGGACAACAACTACGACGCCACGCTGCGCTACAAGTTCTAAGGGCGCAGCGCCCCCGCCGCCTGCGCTGCGACATACGGGCGTAACAGGCGCCTGCCACAATCCCAGCAAGGTACGCCGAGATGCAGCCCGGACGACAGCTGTGGGTGGTGTTCTTCTTGCTGGGCCTGCTGGCCCTTCTGCCCCGCCCGTCCGCCGCCCAGGACACCCTGAGCGAGCCCCAAGCCTCCGAGGCCTTCCTCTGGCCGCGCGCCCTGCGCAATTACGTGATGGCTCCCGTGGAAGACATCCGGGAATTGAGCCCCTTCGCAGGCGCCGGGGAAGAAGGCGGCGTCCCGCTGCCGCCGCGTTCCTTCCTGGGGAAGGCGCAACCCCCCGCCCCGAGCCGGCTCATCCTCTTCACGCGCCTGGCCGGGATGTTCATGGGCCGGGTCTCGCCCTTGTCCGTGGGCGGCTGGCGGCTCTGCTTCAAGCTCGACATCCTTTAGACCGGCCTGGGCCCGGGTGGGCGGCCCTGCGCTGGCGCCGCCAAGTGGTATAATCGCCAGATGGCCGGGATAAAGTCCCTCGACATCGTCAAGACGGTCTTCCAACGGCGCCTCCAGCATGCGGATATGGAGCGCATCCTGGCCGAGCTCTCCGCGGCCAGCCGCCAGGAGCTCGTCGCCAAGATGGGCACGCTGCTCGACCGCATCTCGGCGCTGGTCGAGGTCTACAACAAGGTCTCGGACACGCTGTCGCTGGACGTGATGCTGCCTCGGCTGATGGCCATCATCACCGAGGCCCTGCGCGCCGACCGCAGCACTTTGTTCCTCTACGACGCCGACACCCGTGAGCTGTACTCCCGCGTCGCCCAGGGCGACGCGGTCGGAGAGATCCGCTTCCCAGGCGCGCTGGGCATCGCCGGCGCGGTGTTCACCTCGGGCGAGGCCGTCCTGATCCCCGACGCCTACGCCGACCCGCGCTTCAACCAGGCGGTCGACCGCAAGACCGGCTACCGCACGCGCAACATCCTTTGCGCGCCGCTCAAGAACAAGGACAAGATCATCGGCGTCACCCAGGTGCTCAACAAGCGCGACGCCGGCTTCGACGAGGACGACCTGGCCCTGCTCGAGGCCCTGACCGCCAAAGCGGCCTCGGCCCTGGAGAACGCCCAGCTCTACGAGAGGGTCGAGAAAGCGCGCCAGGAGGAGGCCAAGCTCCTGGAGGTCACCAGCGCCATCGCCTCCGAGCTCAAGCTCGACACGCTGCTGGCCAAGATCATCCAGGTGACCACCGAGATGCTGGAGGCCGACCGCAGCACGCTCTTCGTCCATGACGCCAAGAGCGACGAGCTCTGGTCGCGCGTGGCCGAGGGCCTGGCCGCCAAGGAGATCCGCTTCCCGGCCGCCGCGGGCATCGCGGGCGCCAGCTTCTCCGCCGGCGAGGCCATCAACATCCCCGACGCCTACGCCGACCCGCGCTTCAACCAGGCGATCGACAAGAAGACCGGCTACCGCACCCGGACCATCCTCACCATGCCCGTGGTCAACAAGGCCGGGCGCAAGCTGGGCGTGATCCAGGTCTTGAACAAGAAGCAGGGGCCCTTCGCACCCTTGGACGAGCGCCGCCTGAAGGCCTTCGCGGCGCAGGCCGCCATCGCGCTCGAGAACGCCCAGCTCTTCGCCGATGTCTCCAACGAGCGCAACTACAACGAGTCGATCCTGAAGTCGCTCTCCAACGGCGTGATCACCCTGGACGCCGAGCGCGGCGTGGTCAAGGCCAACGACGCGGCCCTGCGCATCCTGCGCTGGAAGCGCGAGGACGTCCTGCGCCGCCCCTTCGCCGAGCTGTTCGCCGACCCCAAGAACCGCTGGCTGCTGGAGGCCCTGGAGAAGGTCGCCGCGGGCGGCCAGGTCGAGCTGGCCATGGACGCCGAGATCGCGGCCGGCGCGGAGACCGTCTCGGCCAACACCACCTTCGTGCCTTTGGTCGGCATCGAAGGCGAGTCGCTGGGCTCCATGCTGGTCATCGAGGACATCTCGGCCGAGAAGCGGGTCAAGAGCACGATGGCCCGCTACATGACCAAGGAGGTCGCCGACCGGCTCCTGGCGGGCGGCCAGGAGGCCCTGGGCGGCACCTCCCAGGTGGCCTCGGTGCTGTTCTCGGACATCCGCAGCTTCACCACCATCTCGGAGACCTTGGGCGCGCGCCGCACGGTCGGGATGCTCAACGAGTACTTCACCGAGATGATCGAGGTCATCTTCGGGCACAAGGGCATCCTGGACAAGTACATCGGCGACGCCATCATGGCCGTCTTCGGCGCGCCCTTCCAGACCCCGCAGGACGCGGACAACGCGGTGGCCGCGGCCAACGACATGATGCGCGCCCTGCGCCGCTTCAACGCCTCCCGGACCGCGTCCCGGGACATCGAGCTCGCCATCGGCGTGGGCATCGCGACCGGCGAGCTGGTCAGCGGCAACATCGGCTCGCTCAAGCGCATGGACTACACCGTCATCGGCGACACCGTCAACCTCGCCTCGCGCCTGGAAGGCGCGACCAAGCACTACGGGGTCAAGATCCTGCTCAGCGCGGAGACCGTCTCACACCTGAAGGGCGCTCACAAAGTGCGCGAGCTGGACCTCATCCGGGTCAAGGGCAAGAACCTCCCGGTGGCCATCTACGAGGCCCTCGACCACCACACGCCCGAGACTTTCCCGGAGATGGAGCGCGCGCTCGCGGCATTCCAGGAGGGCCTGGCCCATTACCGGCAGAGCCGCTGGCAGGAGGCGATCGCGGCCTTCACGGAGGCGCTGCGCGCCCGTCCCAAGGACGGGCCCTCCAGGCTCTATCTCGAGCGCTGCCAGCACTACAGCGCCGAGCCGCCCGAAGCCGGCTGGGACGGCGTGTACGTGATGAAGACCAAATAGGAGGGCTCCCGCCGGCTCAGGAGCCCTTCGCGCAGCGGAAGCCGATGTCCGCCCGGCCGCTCTCCGGTGCGGCCTTGTCGCGCCCGCTCGCGCTCAGGGACTCGACCGGGCTGTTGAAGGCGCCTCCGCGGATGACCTTGTCGTCGCCCTGTTCGGGGCCGGCCGGGTCCTGCGCCGGGCTGGTCTTGTAGTAATCCGGGGCATACCAGTCGGACACCCACTCCGCCGTGTTGCCGAAGAGATCGTAAAGGGAGCAGGGGCTCGGAGCCTTGGTCCCCACGGCATGGGTCTTCCCGCCCGAGTTGCCGCCATGCCAGGCCAGCCGGCCCAGCCCTTCCCGGTCCGTGCCCACGAGGATCTTGCCCGCCAGGCCGCAGCGGGCGGCCTTCTCCCACTCGGCCTCCGTGGGCAGGCGCCTGCCCAGATGCTCGCAAAAGGCCTTGGCCTCCGGCCAGGTGACCAGGGCCGCCGGATGCCGGGAAGTGCTGCCGGCGGGCTGGTCGGGGAAGGCCAGCTGGACCTCGCGGCAGTAGCGCCGGTACTCCTCCACCGTGACCTCCCGGGCGCCGATGGAGTAAGCGCGCAGGGAGACGGGATGGAGAGGATGATGATCGGAACCGACATCGAAGGAGCCCATCATGAACTCACCGGCGGGGATCTCGACCATGTCGGAGACGGCGGCGGTCGAAGCGCTGACGGGCTTGGCGGCGGCTGTGGAGCGCTGCCCGCCGCGCGCGAGGAGCTCCCGGGCGGACTTGATGCTCTTGGCGGCCTCCTGGAATTTCCCGGCCACCGTCTGCTTGCGGGCCTTCTCGTAGAGCGCCTTGGCCTGGATGATCTCCGGGGGGCAGCCTCTCGCGGCGCAGGCCCGCTCGGCCCCGGTCACCGCGGCCTCCAGCTCGTCGACGGTCTGATTGACGGAGAGGCCCTTCTCCAGGAACACGCGCAGCCCGACGAAGCCGGCGAGGCAGCCCGGGATGATCAGGCCGATGAGGAGGCCCCGGCGCAGGCCCCGCAGGACCCAGCGCAGGCCCAGCGGCTGCCCGCAGCGGCCGCAGACTTTGGCTTCGGCGTCGACCTGGAGGCCGCAGTTGCCGCAGAGACGGGCAGGATCGCTCAAGGCAGATGTCGCGGAGGAGATATGCGCCCGGCAGGAATCGAACCTGCACTTACAGCTTCGGAGGCTGTCGTGATATCCATTTCACTACGGGCGCGAAAGGAGGCTACTTGAATTCTAGTTTACTTAGATGCGAAGGTAAAGGATGCCCCAGATGCGGGACCAGGATCTGGCCCGCGGCTCTCAGTTTCTGGAAATCCACCCGGATCGGCGCGCCGCTGGCCAAGAACGCGAAAGCCAGGTCCTCCGTGGCCACGTTGCCCCCCACGCCCGGCGCGTAAGGACAGCCTCCCACCCCGCCGCAGGAAGCGTCGAAGCCCGATATCCGGTACTCGGTCCAGGCGGTCAAGGCGTCGGCCAGCGCCATCCCGTAGGTGTCGTGGAAGTGGAGGAAGATCTGCTCGGGGCTCACGCTCAGGCGCCGGAGCAGGATCTCCAGCAAGGCGCGCACGTCCTGGGGAGAGGCGCGGCCCACGGTGTCGGCCAGCGATAACTCCCCCACCCCCATCACGCGCAGCCGCTCCACCATCGCGGCCACGGAATCCGGGTGGACCGGCCCTTCGTAGGGGCAGTGGAACGCGGTGCCCACGCCCGCGCGCACCGGCAGCTTCGCGGCCCGGGCCCGGGCCACGACCGGGCGCAGCCTTTCCAAGGTCTGCGCGATGGGAGCGCCCGTGACCTTCTGGGAGAAGGTCTCCGAGGCGGCGCAGAAGACCTCGATCTTGTCCGCCTCCGCCTCCAGAGCCAGGTCCAGCCCCCTCTCGTCGGTCACCAAGGCCAGGTAATGCACCCCTTCCTTGCGCTTCATGTTCTCGAAGACCTCGGCGGAGTCGGCCAACTGCGGCCCGGGAGGCTTCGCGCCGAAGGCCCCGGCCGATATCTCGCGCACCCCGCTCTCGGAAAGGGCGTCGACGAAGGCCACCTTCACGTCGGTGGGGACCACGCCGGCCTCGTGCTGCAGGCCGTCGCGCGGGCCCACCTCGGCCAGGCGCGGCGCCGGCAGGGTGGTGACGTCGATCACGGAGCCATCTTATCAAACTTGCCGGGCCGCTCGCAGAGCTCGATGAGCACGCCGTCGGCGGACTTGGGGTGGATGAAGGCGATGCGGCTGCCGGAGCTGCCGGGCCTGGGCCGCTCGGCCGTGAAGGCCACGCCGGCACGGCGCAGGCGCTCCATCTCCGCGTCCAGGTCCGAGACCTCGAGACAGACATGGTGCAGGCCCGGGCCGCGGGTCTCCAGGAACCTGGACACCGGGGAATCATCCGACGTGGGCTGGAGGAGCTCGATCCGAGCCGAAGCCGTGGTGAAGAAGCCCACTTTGACCTTCTGCTCCGCCACCGTCTCCTCCCCGGCGCGGGTCAGGCCCAGGACTTCCCCATAGAACCGGGAGGACTCCTCCAGGTCGCGCACCGCGATCGCGATGTGATCCAGTCTCTTCATGGCCGGGCCCGCTTGGCCGCGCGGAGCAGCCACTCGACGATGTCCTGGGTGGAGGTCCCCGGCGGGAAGATCTCCCGGACCCCCGCCTTCTTGAGCTTGGGGATGTCGGCTGCGGGGATGACCCCCCCGCCGAAGACCTGCACCTCCCGGGCCCCCAGCTTGCGCAGCAGGAGCACCACCCGCGGGAAAAGGTGGTTGTGCGCGCCGGAGAGGGATGAGAGCCCCACGAAATCCACCCCTTCCTGGACCGCGGCGCTGGCTATGGCCTCGGGGGTCTGGCGGATGCCGGTGTAGATGACCTCCATGCCCGCGTCGCGCAAAGCGCGCGCGACCACCTTGGCGCCCCGGTCGTGCCCGTCGAGGCCCGGTTTGGCTATCAAGACGCGTATCTTGCGCTGCATGGTCCTCATCTCTCCTTGTGCTCCCCGAACACGTCCCGCAGGGCGTCGGAGACCTCCCCCAGCGTGGCGCCGGCCTTGACCGCGGCCAGGATCAGGGGCACCAGGTTCGACTGTCCCTGCGCACCCCGCTTGAGCCCGTCCAGAGCCGTCCGGGCCCGGCGCTGCGGCCGGGCCGCGCGGAAGGCCTTGAGCCTGCGGCGCTGCAGAGTCTCCACGGACCTCTTGATGCGCAGGACCTGCCGCGGCCCCGGCTCCGGGACCTGGAACTGGTTGACCCCGACCACCACGCGTTCGCGGCTCTCCACTTCCTTCTGATGCCGGTAGGCGCTCTCCGCGATCTCGGACTGCATGTAGCCGGCCTCGATGGCCTTGACCGCCCCGCCCATGGCGTCGATCCTGCGCAGGTAGTCCTTGGCCTTGGCCTCGATCTCGTCGGTCAGAGCCTCGACGGCGTAGGAGCCGGCCAGGGGGTCGATGCTGTCGGCCACGCCCGTCTCGTAGGCGAGGATCTGCTGGGTGCGCAGGGCCAGGCGGACCGACTCCTCGGTGGGCAGGGCCAGGGCTTCGTCGCGCGAGTTGGTGTGCAGAGACTGCGCGCCCCCCAGCACCGCGGCCAGCGCCTGGTAGGCCACCCGGACCACGTTGTTGTCCGGCTGCTGCGCGGTGAGCATGCTCCCCGCGGTCTGGGCGTGGAAGCGCAGCATGCGCGACTCCGGCCGCTTGGCCTTGAAGCGCTCGGCCATGATCCGGGCCCAGAGCCGGCGCGCGGCCCGGAACTTGGCCACCTCCTCGATGAGGTGGTTGTGCGCGTTGAAGAAGAAGGAGAGCCGGGAGGCGAAGCCGTCCACGTCGAGGCCCGCGGCCAGCGCCGCGTCCACATAGGCGATCCCGTTGGCCAAGGTGAAGGCCACCTCCTGGACCGCGGTGGCCCCGGCCTCGCGGATGTGATAGCCGCTGATGCTGATGGGGTTGAAGCGGGGCAGGCGCCTGCGGCAGAAGGAGAAGAGGTCAGTCACCAGGCGCATGGACTCCCGGGGCGGATAGATGTAGGTGCCGCGGGCCACGTACTCCTTGAGCACGTCGTTCTGGATGGTGCCCTGCAGGGCCTCGGGCGCCACGCCTTGCCCCTCGGCCACGGCCACGTACATGGCCAGCAGGACCGCGGCCGTGGCGTTGATGGTCATGGAGGTGGAGACTTGGTCGAGAGGGATGCCCGAGAACAGGGCCTTGGCATCGGCAAGAGTCGGGACCGCCACGCCGACCTTGCCCACCTCTCCCAGGGCCAGGGGGTGGTCGGAGTCGTAGCCGATCTGCGTGGGCAGGTCGAAGGCCACGCTCAGGCCCGTCTGTCCGTGCTTGAGCAGGTAGCGGTAGCGCCGGTTGGTCTCCTCGGCCGTGGCGAAGCCCGCGTACTGGCGCATGGTCCAGAAGCGGCTCCGGTACATGGTGGGCTGCACCCCGCGGGTGAAGGGCGGCTCGCCCGGCAAGCCGAGGTCGCGGGCGTAGTCGAGTCCGGCCTGGTCCAATGGGGTATAGAGGCGCTTGAGCTCGATGCCGGAGCTGGTGGCGAAGCTCTTGCGGCGCTCAGGCAGCCTGGCCAGGGACTTCTTGAGCGGCCCCTTCTCCCATCCCCGCAGGCCTCGGCGGATATCTCTCATAAGGGGATGTTGCCGTGCTTGCGCCAGGGGTTGGAGTCCTTCTTGGTGCGCAGCAGGTCCAGGGCCGCGATGACCTTGGGGCGGGTCTCCTCGGGCTCGATGATCTCGTCGACATAGCCCAGCTCCGCGGCCTTGTAGGGGCTGCAGAACTTCTCCTGATACTCGGCCACCAGCTTGCGCTCGGCGGCCTTGGGGTCCTTGGCCTTGCGGATCTCGTCGCGGAAGATGATGTTGACCGCGCCGGCCGCCCCCATGACCGCGATCTCGGTGGTCGGGTAGCAGTAGTTGATGTCGCCCCGGATGTGCTTGCTCGACATCACGTCGTAGGCCCCGCCGTAGCCCTTGCGCGTGATGACCGTCACCTTGGGCACCGTGGCCTCGCAGTACGCGTAGAGGAGCTTGGCGCCGTGCCGGATGATGCCCCGGCTCTCCATGTCGAGGCCCGGGAAGAAGCCCGGCACGTCCACGAAAGTGACCAGCGGGATGTTGAAGCAGTCGCAGAAGCGCACGAAGCGCGCGGCCTTGTCCGAGGCGTCCGGGTCCAGGGCCCCGGAGAGCCAGGCGGGCTGGTTGGCCACGACCCCGGCCGGCCGGCCGGCGAAGCGGGCCAAGCCCACCACGATGTTGCGGGCGAAGTCCTTCTGCACCTCCAGGAAGCGGCCCTCGTCGACGCAGGGCAGGATGACCTTGCGGATGTCGTAGGGCAGGCGCGGGTCCTCCGGGACCGCGGTCTTGAGCGACTCGTCCATGCGGCCCGCCGGATCCTGGCAGGGGGCGGCCGGAGGCTGCTCGCGGTTGTTCTGGGGCAGGAACTGCAGGAGCTCCCGGATGATGCGGAGCGTGTCCTCGTCCGAGCCCCCGGCGAAGTGGGCCACGCCGGACTTCTCCATGTGGACCTTGGCCCCGCCCAGGAGCTGGGATGTGATGGGCTCGCCTTCGGGGGTGGCCTCCTCCTGCAGCACGGCCTTGATGACCTGGGGGCCGGTGATGTGCATGCAGCTCGTGCCCTCGGTCATGAGGATGAAGTCGGTCATGGCCGGCGAGTAGACCGCGCCGCCCGCGCAGGGGCCCATGACGGCGGAGAGCTGCGGGATGACGCCGGAGGCCAGAGCGTTGCGCAGGAAGATCTGGGCGTAGCCGGCCAGGCTCTCCACGCCCTCCTGGATGCGGGCCCCGCCCGAGTCGTTGATGCCGATGAGGGGCGCGCCGGTCTTCAAGGCCAGGTCCATGACCTTGCAGATCTTGTTGGCGAAGGCCATGCCCAAGGACCCTCCCAGGACCGTGAAGTCCTGGGAGAACACGAAGGCGGTGCGGCCCGCGACCTTGCCGTAGCCGGTGACCACCCCGTCGCCGTAGAACTTCTTCTTCTCCATGCCGAAGTCCGCGCAGCGGTGGGTGACGAAGCGGTCGAGCTCCACGAAAGTCCCCTCGTCGAAGAGCAGGTCGATGCGCTCGCGGGCGGTGAGCTTGCCCTCCTGGTGCTGCTTGTCGATGCGCTCCTGGCCGCCGCCCAGCAGGGCCTGCTTGCGACGGCGCTCCAGCTCCTCGCGGATGGACTTCATCTTCGCCCCCCTGTCCTGGCCATGTCCCGCAGGACCCGCCGCGCCGCGGAGTCCGGGTCCGTGCGCCGGCTGGCCAGGTCCTCCAGGAGCTTGCGCAGAGTTCCTTCGCTCTTCAGCCTTTCCGAGAGCAGCTCTTTGCAGCCGGTCTCCAGCCGCTCCAGGAAAGCCGCCCGGGCCATGCCGCGCGAGCGCTCCGCCCACCCCCCGCCGGCCCGCAGCGCGCAGCGGTGCGCGCCGACGCACCCGAAGAGCCGGCCGATCCCGGCGCCGGAGAGCGCGCAAGTCTTGACCACTTCGCACGCCTTGCCTTCCAGCGCCCAGCGCAGGCCCCGCAGCAGAGCCTCGCAGCCCGGCCGATCGCATTTATTGACCACATAGATGTCGCCGATCTCCAGCACTCCCGCCTTGATGGCCTGGATCTCGTCGCCCATGCCGGGGGCCAGCACCACCAGGACGGTATGCGCCGCGCCGGCCACCTTGACCCCGTCCTGCCCCACGCCCGCGGTCTCGACGAGGATGAGGTCCTTGCCCATGGCGTCCATGACCGTCACGGTAGCGAAGACCGAGCGCGACAGGCCGCCCAGGCTGCCGCGGCTGGCCAAAGAGCGGATGAAGACCTTCTCGTCGCGGGCATGACGCTGCATGCGCACGCGGTCGCCCAGCACGGCCCCGCCGCTGATGTGGCTGGTGGGGTCCACGGCCACCACGCCGACGCTGAGGCCTTGGCCGCGCGCCGAGGCGACCAAAGCGTCGGCCAAAGTGGACTTCCCGCAGCCCGCGGGCCCGGTGAGGCCCACCACGTGGGCCCGGCCCGCCGCCGCGTAGAGCTTGCGCAAGACCGCCTGCGCGGCCGGGACGCCGTCGTCCAGGTCCCGCATAAGTCCGGCCGCGGCCCGGACCTCGCCCCGCAGCACGCGCCGCGCCCAGACCGCGCCCGTGATTTTTCGCGTCATTTATTGGTCAGATTATGCGCAGATTCCATCTGCACAAGCATATGGTATCATTCCACCCAGAGGCGCACAACGGCATGGAATACGAGACCATAAAACTTGAGAAGAGGGGCAAGGTCGCCGAGGTGCGGCTCAACAGGCCCGAAGTGCGCAACGCCTTCAACGCGGCCATGGTGCGCGAGGTGCGCGAGGTTTTCGCGGCCCTGGCCTCCGACGCATCGGTGCGCGCCGTCGTCATCGTGGGCGAGGGCAAGTCCTTCTGCGCGGGCGTGGACTTGAAGTGGCTCGGCGGCGGGGTGGACTTGCCGCGCGAGAAGCACCTGGCCGAGACCATGGACATCGCGCGCATGTTCCGCGCGATCTACGATCTCGACAAACCCGTGCTGGCCGGGGCCCAGGGCACGACTTTGGGCGGCGGCGTGGGCTTCCTCGGCGTGGCGGACATCGTGTTCGCGGCCCAGGACGCGGTCTTCGGCTTGAGCGAGGTCAAGATCGGCGTGGTGCCGGCCTGCATCTCGCCCTACCTCCTCCTGCGCGCGGCTCGGCCCAGCCGCCTCAAGGAGCTCTTCATCAGCGGCAAACGATTCAACGCCCAGGAAGGCCGATCCGTAGGGCTGGTGGACTACGTCGTCGAATCCGGCAAGCTCGTCCAGGAAGTCCGGGACATGGCCTCCTCCTTCCTCGATGCGGGCCCCCGGGCGCAGGGGGTCTGCAAGGAGCTCTTCCGCAGGGTGCCGGGGATGCCCCTCGACGAGGCCATGCGCTACACCGCCGAAGTCTTGGCGGACGTCAAGACGGGCGAGGAGGCTCGGCGCGGCATCGCCGCCTTCCTGCAGAAAAAGGAGATCCGCTGGGACTGATCCGCGCGACGACGGGCCGGCGGTGCGCCGTTCACAGGCTGCGCCGGTACTCCCCTCCGGTCTCGAATAGAGTCCCGGTGATCTGCCCCAAAGAGCAGGCCTTGGCCGCCTCCATGAGGGCCGCGAACACGTTCTCATTGCCCAAAGCGCAGCGGCGCAGCTCCTGCAGCAGAGCCGGGGCGCGGTCCGCCTGGGCCTTGTGCAGGTCGCGCAGGGTCCGTATCTGCCGCTGCATCTCGGCCGGCGCGGCCCGGGTGACCTCCTTGGGCCGGGCGGTGGGCGAGCCGTGGGGCGAGAGGAAGGTGTTGACCCCCATGATGGGGATCTGCCCGCTGTGCTTGAGGGACTCGTAGCGCAGGGACTCCTCCTGGATCTTGCCGCGCTGGTAGGCCGTCTCCATGGCGCCCAGAGCCCCGCCGCGCTCGCTCAAGCGCTCGAACTCGCCCAGCACGGCTTCCTCCACCAGGTCGGTGAGCTCCTCGATGATGAAGGAGCCTTGCAGGGAGTTCTGGTTCTTGGTCAGGCCGTACTCGCGGTTGATGATGAGCTGCACGGCCAGGGCCCGGCGCACCGACTCCTCGGTCGGCGTGGTGATGGCCTCATCGTAGGCGTTGGTGTGCAAAGAGTTGCAGTTGTCGTAGATCGCGCCAAACGCCTGCAAAGTGGTGCGGATGTCGTTGAACTCGATGTCCTGGCTGTGCAGGGAGCGGCCCGAGGTCTGGCAGTGGTACTTGAGCCTCTGCGACTGCGCGTTGGCCCCGTAGCGCCGCTTCATGGCCTTGGCCCAGATGAGCCGCGCCACCCGGCCGATGACCGAATACTCCGGGTCCATGCCGCTGGAGAAGAAGAAGGACAGGTTGGGCGCGAAGGCGTCGATGGGCATGCCCCGCGAGAGGTAGTGCTCCACGTAGGTGAAGCCGTTGGCCAAGGTGAAGGCCAGCTGCGTGATGGGGTTGGCCCCGGCCTCCGCGATGTGATAGCCCGAGATGGACACGGAGTAGAAGTTGCGCACCTGGTTGGAGATGAAGTACTCCTGCACGTCGCCCATGAGCTTGAGGGCGAAGTCGATGGCGTAGATGCAGGTGTTCTGGGCCTGGTCCTCCTTGAGGATGTCGGCCTGCACCGTGCCGCGCACCACGGCCAAGGTGTCGGCCTTGATGCGCGCGTAGACCTCGGGAGGCAGGACCTGGTCTCCGGTCATGCCCAGCAGCAGCAGGCCCAGCCCGTCGTGGCTCTCGGGGAAGCGGCCGTGGTAGGCGGGCGCCTTGAGGCCCCGGCTCCGGTAGAAGCGCGCGATCTTCTCGCGCAACTGGCGCTCCTTGCCCTCGCGCCGGATGTGCAGCTCGCACTGCTGGTCCACGGCCGCGTTCATGAAATAGGCGGCCATGACCGGGGCCGGGCCGTTGATGGTCATGGACACCGAGGTGCGCGGGTCGGCCAGGTCGAAGCCGGAGTAGAGGCGCTTGGCGTCGTCGAGGCAGGCCACGGACACGCCCGAGTTGCCCAGCTTGCCGTAGATGTCGGGCCGGAGGTCCGGGTCGGAGCCGTAAAGGGTCACGGCGTCGAAGGCGGTGGAGAGGCGCTTGGCGGCCATGCCCCGGGAGAGGTAGTGGAAGCGCCGGTTGGTCCGCTCCGGCCCGCCCTCGCCCGCGAACATGCGCGTGGGGTCCTCGCCCTCGCGCCGGAACGGGAACACCCCGGCCGCGTAGGGGAACTCGCCGGGCAGGTTCTCCTTGAGCATCCAGCGCAGGAGGTCCCCCCAACCCTGGCAGCGCGGCAGGCCGACCTTGGGTATGCGCAGTCCGGAGAGGGACTGCTCGCCGGTCTTGACACGGACCGCCTTGCCGCGCACCTCGTAGACGAACTCCTCGCCGCGGTAGCAGGCGGCCTTATCGACCCAGCCCTCCAGGGCCTTGAGGTTGGCCGACTCGAGGCGCTGCTCCGCTTCCCGGCCCGCCGTCTCAAGGCGCCCGTCGCAAGGGACAGATTCCGCGGCCTGGCGCAGGGCCTGAACCCTCGCCGCCGCGTCGGCCTGCTCTTGCGCCCAGCGGTTGTAGCCTCGGACGGTCTGGCTGATCTCGGCCAGGTAGCGCACGCGGTCCGTGGGGATGATGGGGACGTGGTCCCGGGCCTCCTCCACGGAGGCCCCGGCGGCCTCGAGGCCCCAGCCGGAGATGTCGGCAAGCCGCACCAGCAGGGCCCGATAGAGCCGGTCCACGCCCTGGTCCGCGAACTGGGAGGCCCGGGTCGCGAACACCGGCGCGTCCGCGCCGGCGGCCGAGCCCTGGCGGCGGCTGTAGGCGTACTGCTTCTTGACGTCGCGCAGGGCGTCGTCGGCGCCGCGCTTGTCGGCTTTGTTGATGGCCACCAGGTCGGCGTAGTCCATCATGCCGATCTTCTCGAGCTGGGTGGGGGCCCCGAACTCCGGGGTCATGACGTAGAGGGAGACGTCGCTGTGGTCCACCACCGCGGTGTCCGACTGCCCGATGCCCGGGGTCTCCAGGACGATGAGGTCGAAGCCGGCCGCCTGCAGGACCGCGAGCACGCCGTCGATGCAGGCGGGCAGGCCGGAGGCCTGGTCGCGCGTGGCCATGGAGCGCATGTAGACGCGGGGCGAGTCTATGGCGTTCATCCGGATGCGGTCGCCCAAAAGGGCCCCGCCGGTCTTGCGCTTGGAAGGGTCCACGGACACGATGGCCACGGTGCGCTCCGGGAAATCGTTGAGGAAGCGGCGCAGGAGCTCGTCTATAAGGGATGACTTGCCTGAGCCGCCCGTGCCCGTGACTCCGAGCACCGGGGCCGCCGGACCCCCGCGCGCCAGGCGCGCGAGCAGGGCTTTGGCCTCCGCCGGAGAGTCCTCCACGGCGGAGATGAGCCTGGCCAAGGCCGCCGGGTCGCGCTTGGCGATGCGCTCGGGGGTGACGGCCTTGAGCCCGCGGGCCGGCAGGTCGCAGGCGCGCAGGAGGTCGTTGATCATGCCCTGCAGGCCGAGTTGGCGGCCGTCGTCCGGGGAGTAGATGCGGGCCACGCCGTAGTCGTGCAGGGCCTCCATCTCCCTGGGCAGGATCACCCCGCCCCCGCCGCCGAAAACCTTGATGTGGCCGCAGCCGCGCTCGCGCAGCAGATCGAGCATGAACTTGAAGAACTCCATGTGGCCGCCCTGGTAGGAGGTCACGGCCACGGCCGCCGCGTCTTCCTGGACCGCGCAGTCCGCCACCTCGCGCGCGGAGCGGTTGTGGCCGAGGTGGATGACCTCCGCGCCGGTGGCCTGGAGTATGCGGCGCATGATGTTGATGGCCGCGTCGTGCCCGTCGAAGAGCGCGGTGGCGGTCACCACGCGGATGCGGCGCCGGGTCCGGCAAGGCTCGGTCTCGGGCCTAGGCGCGACCGCTGTCTTTGTCGTCATAGCGCTGCCTCCAATATCTCCGCCAGGTCCTTGACCGCGAGGTTCTCCAGGCTCTGGTCCTTCACGCCGGTCTCCAGCATGCTCAGGCAATACGGACAGGAGGTGGCGATGACTGAAGCCTTGGTCTGGTGGAGCTGGCGCACCCGCTCATGGTTGACGCGCGGGCCTTTCTCCTCCACCCAGAAGAGGCCTCCCCCGGCGCCGCAGCAGAAGCCGGTCTCGCGGCAACGCGAGGGCTCCACGGCCTGCGCGCCGCCCACCGCTGCCAGGAGTTCCCGCGCCGGGTCGTACACGCCGTTGGCGCGGCCCAGATAGCAAGAATCGTGGATAACGACCCGCGTGTCGGGCCCGGACTTGGGCTTGAGCTTGCCCTGCAGGACCAGGCCCTGGAGCAGTCGGGTGTGGTGCAGGACCTCGAAGCTCCCGCCGAAGTCGGGGTATTCGTTCTTGAAGGTGTTGAAGCAGTGGGGGCAAGGGGTGAGGATCTTCTTGACCTTGAGCTCGTTGAGCAGGGCCGTGTTCTGCTCGACCAAGGACTGGCCCAAAGCCTCCTCGCCGAGGCGCCGCGCGGTCTCGCCGCAGCAGAGCTCCTCCTCTCCCAGCACGGCGAACGAGACTCCGGCCTTCTTGAGCAAGGAGACCAGGCTGCGGCTGACCTTGACGGCCCGGTCGTCGAGACTGGCCGCGCAGCCGAAGTAGAGCAGGTACTCGGCCGGAGCCTGGCGCCAGAGGGGCAGGTCCAGCCCCTTGGCCCACTCCGCGCGCTTGGCCGCGCCGAGGCCCCAGGGGTTGGAGTTGTTCTCCAGGCCCTTGAAAGCGCGCCTGACCTCGGCCGGGAAGCGCGCCTGCATGAGCACCTCGCTGCGCCGCAGGGAGTTGATGCGCTGCACGTGGGAGATGCTCACCGGGCAGGCCTGCTCGCAGGCCTGGCAGGTGGTGCAGGCCCAGAACTCCTCCGGCGTGACCGAGGCGGGCGCCAACTCCTCGGGCTCCCCGCCCTTGCCGTTGATGAGGCGGCCGGCCTCGCGCTTGAGGCAGTCCTTCTGCGCGGTGATGATCTCGCGCGGAGCGAGCTTCTTGCCCACGCCGTTGGCCGGGCAGGCCTCGTTGCAGCGGCCGCACTCGGTGCAGCTGTAAAGGTCCAGGCCGTCCTTCCCAGTGAGCTGATCGACATGGGGCGTGCCGAAGACGTCTACTTTCTCGTCGGCGAGGTCGAGCTTGGTGAGCCTGCCGCCGCGATGCAGCGGCCGTAGGTAAACGTTGAAGGCGGAGGTGAGGATGTGCATGTGCTTGCCCGTGGGCAGGTAGGCCAAGAAGACCAGGATGCCTAAGCAGTGGACCCAGAGAGCGGCGTGGCCGGCCGCGGCCGGGGCCTTGCCGCTCAAAGCGGCGGAGAAGAGCATGTCGCTGAGCATGAGGGTGAGGATCATGAGCAGGACGAAGAGGGCCTCGCCGGTGTTGCGCAGGCGCTTGACGCGCTGGATGTAGCGGCGGAAAAGGGCCAAGAGGATCATGAGCGTGACCGCGATGTTGGCGCCGTCCTTGACCACGCCGTAGGCCCGGCCGAGCAGCGCGTCGGGACCGAGGAAGGGGAGGTGGAACCCGAAGCCCCCGCCCAAAGCCATGCCGAAGAGGGTGAGGGCCCGCAGGAGCAAAGCGCAGAAGCCCCAGAATATGAGGGCGTGCATGAGGCCGGGCACGGGGTCCTGGAAGAGCTTCTTCTGGCCGAGGAAGATGGTCAGGAACTCCTGGATGCGCCGGGGGTGGTCCGCGACCGGATCAGGGACCGGGGCGAGAGCCTGGAGGAGCCTGGTCTTTCGGTAGACCGCGCGGCTGAACACTGCCAGAGAGATAGGAAGGGCGATGCCTACGACGACCGCGTCGGCTGCGTGCCAATGCATTTACAGTCTCGTGCGCGCGAAGTGAAATATAGCATTTTCCCCCGTTCAGGGACGCTGAGAGAAGTCACGAAAGTCCCGGCTCGGGCCCACGCGTCCGGCACACATATATCGTTCGGGATATAATCGCTTCCACCGCTGAAGGCGAATATATCGTTGAGGATATCATCGGGCCGCTGAGCAATCGTTAAGCCCGCCGGGATCCTACGTTTTTAAAAATATTGCTGATAATATCGGCATTATTCGCATCGCGCGCGCGATGTGAATTGTGCTATGAAAATAAACAAGATTTTTTCAGAAACATAGGGAAACCCGCTCGCGCAACGCGACAATCCCGACATTATCGGCGGCGGACTGTGCAATGCGACAGAGTGCTTGATCAGCCCCGGCGCAGCACCAAGGCGACCACGGTCTTGTCGTCGCCGCCCATGTTGATGGACAGCCCGTAAGGCCGGTCCTTGGGAATGTCGATCTGGTTGGCGCCGGCCTTGCCCGTGAGTTGCTCCCACAAGGTCACGGCCTGGTGCACCCCCGTCGCTCCCGTCGGATGGCCCCAGCCCACGAGTCCGCCCGTGGTGTTGAACGGGACCTTACCTGTGCGCGCGGTCTCTCCGGCCGACACGAAGTCGGGACCTTCTCCCGGCTTGGCCAAGCCGATGGCCTCGGTGGCCAGAACACCCGCGATGGTGAAGCAGTCATGCGTCTCCACCGTGGCCAAATCCGAAGCCTTGATGCCCGCTGATTCCAGGGCCTGCGCCGCGGCGCGGCGCGTGGTCTCCAAGGCCGTCAGGTCGGCCGGCGGCTTGGTCAGATCCGCCTCCACCTGGCCCCAACCCACCACTTCCACGGCTTCATTCTTCGGTATGCCCGCGCGCTTGAGGCCCTCCTCGGAGACGATGGCGATGGCAGAGGCGCCGTCCGACACCTTGGAGCAGTCATAGACGTTCAAGTGCTCCACGAAATTCCTGGGGTCCGGCTCGGTCAAAGCCAAAGCCTCGAGGTCCTTGGTGGTGTTGTGGTGCTCCTGGGCCGTGGGGCACAGGCGCGCGTTCTCCACAGCGTTTCGGTACCAGCGCGCCATGGCCTGGCGGGTGCGCTGCCGGCCGTGCTTGGCGAAATAGGCCCCGGCCCGGTCGCTGAACTTGCCCGGGAAGAAGTAGGCGTGCCCGGCCTTGCGCTCCTGGCTCCAGCCCGCGGTGGCCAAAATGTCGGCCCCGTAGACCGCCTTGACCGTGTTCTGCACCTCCACGCCCAGGCACAGCGAAACCTCCGCGGTCTCGGCCAGCACGGACTTGATGCCTGACATCAAGGCCAGAGCGCCGGAGCAGCAAGCGCCTTCGACGCGCGTGCAGGGCTTCCAGAGCAGGGCTTCGTCGATCATGGGGATAAGGGCGGCCAGGTTGCCCTGGCTGTTGAAGCGGCCGGCCATGAAGTTGCCGATGACGCCTTCATCAACCTTCGCCGCGCCGCCGATGCGCTTCAAGACCCCCTGGCCCGCCTCCCGGATGTAGTCCTCAAGCCCGGGCCGGGGCTTCTTGGGATGGAACTCCTTGCGCCCCGAGCCCATGGACACCGTGTTGCAGCCAGCCGCCAGGAAGACCTTCCGCCGGAGCTTGTTCATCGTGATACCTTCGCCTTGAAGTAGTCGTTGATCGGTCCGTAGGCGTGGAAGAAGCCGGTCAGCAGGACCTTATTGACGTCCTCGGGGCCCGCGGCCACGCCGTCCTTGACCAGGTTGAGCCCGATATCCCTGGAGCGCGCGCCGTAGCGCTTGGCCAGCTCCGCGCCCAAGGAGCTCATCTTGTCGAGCTTGCCGAAGAACTCGGCCAGCGCCTTATCCTTGGCGGGAAGGCGCGCGGCCGTCTTCCAGGCCAGGGCCGGCTCGGGCAGGGGCCCGAGCTTGGCGTCGCAGACGGCCTGGAACTCCGCGAGCGGGACGTAGCGCTTGGCCTCCGGGTCATAGACCCCGGTGCTGCGGCCCTTCTCATAGCGCAAAAAACCGTCCTTCTGGGAGCCGTCGTGGTTCTGTCCGCCCCGCACGCCTAGCGCCAGCAGCTTCTCCAGGAGCGGGCTCTTCAGGTCCTGGCCGGGCAGGCGCGGGTCCATGACCTTGAGGATGCACGCGCAGACGTCGAGGCCCACGTAGTCCACGAGCTGGAAGATGCCCATGGGCCGGACCAGGAAGTCCTGGCTCACCCGGTTGACGCAGTAGGCAGCCTGCACGAAGGGCATCTCTTTCGAGAGCCTCTCCAGCTCGGAGATGCCGTGGAGCATGTCGCGCATGAAGTGCCCGTTGCCGATGAAGCCGGCCTGGTCGCGGGAATGCACCACGGTCTTGCGCAGCTTCTTGGCCAAAGCCTCGGCGAAGGCCGCCACCTCGGGCAAAGCGGCCTGGCCGCGGATGAGCTCCACGAGCTTCTGCACCGCGGGCGGGTTGTAGAAATGGAAGCCCATGATGCGGCCCTGGAGCCCAGCCTTGGCGTCGAGCTCGGAGATCGGGATCGAGGAGGTGTTGGTGAAGACCCAGGGCTGCTTGGGGTTCTCCGCCGCGACCTGCCTGAGCAGCCTGAGCTTGAGGTCCAGGTCCTCGGTCGCGGCCTCGAAGACCACGCCGGCCTCGGCCGCGGCCGCCAGCACCGTGACGGGCCGGACCACGTCGAGCACGTCCGTGACATACTGCTCGATGATGTCCCGGTTCTCCACCAGGTCGGCCCGGTCCGCGTAGGCCCGGCGCAGGCCCACGATGCGCTTCTCCGCGGTCTTGCGCACCTGCTCGCGCAGGTACTTCATGAGCCCGGACAGGGCCTTGGGGGACAGGTCCACCGCGTGCAGCACGTAGCAGAGGGAGCGGTTCTCAGGCTGCAAAGCCAGGTCCGCCATCTCCTGGGCCATGAGCAGCACGATGCCGCTGCCCATCTTGCCCGCGGCGCCCAGCACCGCCACTTTTTCGAGCCTTTCAGCGTAGTCCATGGTTCACCATTTTGGTTGACGTTTTTCCAGGAAGGCCTTCATGCCCTCGGCCCCCTCGTTGCCGAACAAGGAGCCGAAGTCCTCCGATTCCATCGCGCAGCCCGCGTCGAAGGAGCCCAGCAGTCCCTTGCGCACCAGGCGCTTGACCAGGCGCACGGCCTTGGGGCCCTTGGCCGCGATCTTCTTGGCCAGGCCCAGAGCCTCGGGCATGAGCTGCTCGGGCGCCACCACCTTCTGCACCAGACCCAGGCGCAGGGCGTCCTCCGCCCCGACCAGTTCGCCAGTGAGCAGGAGGTAAAGGGCGTTGCCCGCGCCCACCAGCCGAGGCAGGCGCTGGGTGCCGGCATAGCCGGGGGTGAGGCCCAGGTTCACTTCGGGCTGGCCGAACTTGGCGAAGGTGCTGGCGATGCGGAAGTCGCAGGCCATGGCCAGCTCGCAGCCGCCGCCCAAAGCGAAGCCGTTGACGGCCGCGATCACGGGCACCAGAAACTCCTCCAGACTGCGGAAGGTGCGCTGCCCGACGCGCGAGAACTCGGAGCCGGCCCGGGAGTCCTTGTCGGCCATCTCCGCGATGTCCGCGCCCGCCACGAAGGCCTTGCCCGCGCCGGTGAGGACCAGCGCGCGCAGGCCGCTGTCCTGGGACAGGCCCGCCAGGAGGTCGTCGAGCTCCTGGAAGAAGCGCGTGTTGAGGGCGTTCATGGCCTGGGGCCGGCTGATGGTCACGACTGCGACGGCTTCCTGCTTCTCGACCTTGAGTATCTCGTAGTTCATTTTTTCAGAGCCTTGGCCAGCTCCTCCTTGAGTACGGGCAAGACCTTGAAGAGGTCGCCCACGATGCAGAAGTCCGCCTTCTCCATGATGGCTGCGTCCTTGTCCTTGTTGACGGCGATGATGAACTTGGAGGAGCCCATGCCCGCGAAATGCTGGATGGCTCCCGAGATGCCGCAGGCGATGTAGAGCACGGGCGAGACCACCTTGCCGGTCTGCCCCACCTGATGCTTGTAGGGGATCCAGCCGGCGTCCACGGCGGCGCGCGAGGCGCCCACGGCCCCGCGCAGGGTCCGGGCCAGGTCCTCGATGAGCTTGAAGCCCTCCGGCCCGCCCACGCCGCGGCCGCCGGACACGATGACCTCGGCCTCGGTCACATCCATGACGCCTTGCGCGGCCTGGATGGCCTTGACGACCTGGGCGCGGATGCGCATGTCCTCCGGCGAGATGGCGACCACTTCCGCGGCCTGCTCGCGCTCCGCCGCGGCCGCAAATACGTTGGGCCTCAGCGAGACCACCTTGACCGGGGCGCAGAGCTCCGTCACGGCCAGCAGCTTGCTGGAATAGACCGGCCTCACCACGGTCAGAGCCGGGCTGTCCCACTGGATCGCGGTCACGTCCGTGGCCAGGGCGGCGTCGAGCCGGGCGGCCAGGCGCGCGGCCAGGTCCCGGCCCAAAGCCGTGGCGGACACGACGTACAGGTCCGCCCCCAGCCGGCTGCCCGCCTCGGCGACCGCGCCGCAATAGGCCTCGCTGGAATAGGCGAGGAAGCTCTCCCCGGCCGCGGCGAAGACCTTCGTGAAGCCCAGGCGGCCCAGCCCCGCGGCCGCCGACGCGTCCGCGCCGCAGACCACCGCGGCCAGGGGGACCTGCAGCTTCTCCGCGAGCCTGAGGCCCACCGCCGCGGCCTCCCGGCTGGCCTTGCGGACCGCGCCGCCGGCCGTCTCCACCCAGACGATTATGCCTGCCATGTCAGATCACCTTCGCCACGTGGCTGAGCCATTCGAGGCCCTGGGCCGTGACCGCCGCCGGCTCGCCCTCCGCACGCAAGCCCTTGGGGCGCGGCGGCGGGGGCTGGAGCGCGAGCACCCGACTCTTGGGCGGCCCCAGGTCCACCCCGAGCTCGGCCAGCGTCACCTTCTTGATCTCCTTGTTCTTGGAACGCTTGATGGCGAGGAGGGTCGGATAGCGGGGCTCGTTGAGGCCCTTGGAGCAGGATAAGGCCGCGGGCAGACTGGCCTCGATCTCCAAGGTCGCGCCCTCCACCTCGCGCTGCACCAGGAGCTTGTCTTCGCAGAGCTCGATCTTGGCGGCGCCCAGCACGTGGGGGATGTCGAGATACTGCGCCACGGCCGCGGCCAGGGCGTCTTCCTGCGTGTCGATCATCTCCCGGCCGCAGAGTATCAAGGAAGGGTTGAAGCCCTTGATGGCGGCGGCGAGGATGCGGCCCTGCGTGACCACGTCCGCCTGCCAGGCGGCCGGCTCGCAGATCCAGACCGCGCGCTCCAGGCCCATGGCCAGGGCGCTGCGCAAGGCGGCCTCGGCGCGCGCCGGGCCGATGCAGAAGCCCACGGCCGACCCGCCAGCCTTCTCCGTGATGCGCAGGGCCTCCTCGACCGCGTACTCGTCGTAGGGATTGAGGATGAACTTGATGTCCGTCTCCAGGATGGCGCCGGGCCGGGCCGGGTCCGGCTTGACTGCGGCCTCGGTGTCCGGGACCTGCCTGAGTATGACCGCGACGTCCATGGCCTTAGGCTCCCAGCACGCTGCGGGCGATGACGAGCCTCTGGATCTCGGAGGTGCCCTCGTAGATCTCGGTGATGCGCTGGTCCCGGTAGAGCCGCTCCACCTTGTAATCCTTCATGAAGCCGTAGCCGCCGTGGATCTGCACGGCTTTATGGCAGACGCGGTGCGCCATCTCCGAGGCGAAGAGCTTGAGCATGGCGGCCTCCTTGGTGAAGCGCGGTTTGCCCGCGTCCTTCATCCAGGCCACCCGGTAGAGCATGGTCTTGGCCAACTCGACATCGGTGGCCATGTCCGCGAGCATGAACTGCAGGACCTCCAGTTCCGCGATGGGCTTGCCGAACTGGACCCTCTCCTTGGCGTAGCGCACCGCCTCGTCCAGGGCCGCCTCCGCGATGCCCACGGCCTGGGAGGCGATGCCGATGCGGCCGCCGTCCAAGGTGGCCAGGGCGACCTTGAGGCCCTTGCCCTCCTCGCCCAGAAGCGCGTCGGCCGGGACCCGGCAGTCATCGAACACCATCTCGGTCGTGCTCGAGGTGCGGATGCCCATCTTGTTCTCGTGCTTGCCGACCGAAAAGCCCGGCGCGTCCTTGGTGAACAGGAAGGCGTTTATGCCGGGCTTGCCTCCCGCCGGCACGTCGCTGCGGGTGAAGACGATGATGACGTCGGCGATGCCGCCGTTGGTGGTGAAGTTCTTGGTGCCGTTGATGACGAAGCCCCCGTCCTTGCGCACGGCCGTGGCCCTCATGGAGGCGGGGTCGCTGCCCGCGCCGGCCTCGGTCAGGGAGAAGCAGCCGATCCACTCGCCGCTGGTGAGCTTGGGCAGGTACTTCTTCTTCTGGGCCTCGGTGCCGAAGTGCTCGACGGCGTCGTTGACCAAGGAGTTCTGCACCGAGACCGCCACGGCCGCGCCCGCGTCGGCCTTGCTGAACTCCACCATGGAGCCGGCGTAGGCCACGGCGCCCAAAGCCGAGCCCCCGTGCTCCTCGGCCACGGTCATTCCCAGGTAGCCCAGTTCCCCCAGCTCCTTGAGGGCCTTGAGGTTGACCTCGCCCTTCTCGTCGAGCTCGGCCACGGCCGGCGCCAGCTTGTCCTGCGCGAAGCGGCGCGCCCCGTCGATCGCCATCCGTTGCTCTGCACTGAATTCAAAATCCATTATTCTCCTCCGAGGGGGCGATTGTAGGCGTTTTGCGGCCCTTCATGCAATGCCGAGTGTCATGCCGCCTGAGCGGCGGGCGCGTCGACGGGCGCGTACTCGCGCGCGGCCTCCCGGCCGTAGAGCACGCGCAGCGCGCCCTTGGCCAGGGCCGCCATCTCGTTCTCCCCGGGATAGACGGTGACGCCGCAGCCCAGGCCGCGCAGGTAGCCCGTGACGCGCTCCACGAGCAGCCCGGAGCGGGCCATGCCCCCGGTCAGGATGACGCGGTCCAGCTTCTGCCCGTCGAAAGCGGGGACCAAAGCGGCCGCGGCCTTGGCGATCTGATAGGCCATGGCGTCCAAGACCTCCGCTGCCTCCGCGTCCCCGGCCAGTATGCGCCTCTCGACCTCGCGCAGGTCCGCAGTGCCCAGCAGATCGATGAGTCCGCCCGCGCCCTTGATGAGCTTGCGGACTTCCGCGAAGGTGTAGCGTCCCGAGAAGAACAGCTCCGCGAATTGCGCCTGCGGCAGGGAGCCGCAGCGCTCCGGGCTGAAGGGGCCCTCGCCGTCGAGGCCGTTGTTGGCGTCGATGTAGCGGCCCTGGAAATGGGCTCCGATGGAGATGCCTCCGCCCAGGTGGCAGACGACCACGTTGATGCGCTCGTAGAAGGTCTCGTTCTCCTGCGCGTAGCGCCGTGCCGAGGCGATCTGGTTGAGGGCGTGGCTGATCACCTTGCGCCTGATGGCCTTGATGCCGGTGATCTTCACCCGCGCGGGCGTCTCGTCGACCACCACGGGGTCCACGATGAAGGCCGGCTTGCCGCCCAAAGCGGCGAGCTCGTGCGCGATTAGCCCGCCCAGGTTCGAGGCGTGGTCCCCATAGGTGCCGGCGCGCAGGTCGGCCAGCACGGCCTCGCCCACCCGGTAGGTGCCGTGCGGGATGGGGCGCAGCAGGCCGCCGCGGCCGCAGAAGGCGTCTATGTCGCCGGGGCCGAGCTTGGCGTCCCGCAGGGCGCGCAGCACGGCCTCCTTGCGCATGGCGTACTGCTCGGTGATCTTGCGGCCGACGAAGGGGGCCAGTTCCGACTGGGTGTGCTGCAGCTCCCGGCTGGAGGTCTCCACATCTCCTTCATAGACGGCGATCTTGGTCGAGGTCGAGCCCGGGTTGATGGCCAGGACGCGGTGGCGGCGGAAGAAAGTATCCTTGGGGGTCCGGGCCCAGCGGCCGTAGCGGTGCAGGCGCAGCACCGAGGCCTTGACCGCCAAGCGCACGTCCTCCGGGCTGCAGTCGATGGCCAGGTCCACGCCCCGGAAACCGACGCCGAAGATGACCTGGAACTTCTTGGCCGTGGGGTACCGTGAGGAATAGAGGTCGTAGAGGAGGTTGCCGGTCTCCAGGTTGGGGCAGATGATCACGTTCGTGCCGCCCGTGAGGCCCGCCTCCCCATAGAGCTCGGCGGAGCGCCGCGAGATGGCCGCGCTGATCTTCACCTCGCCCGCGATGCGGATGCCGGCGTAGCGCCGCCCGATGCGCGCGCGCTCGGCCAGCAGGCCCGGCACCAAGGCCATGGCCTGGCGGATCATGACCGGGGAAGGGCCTTCGTCCGAGCCCCGGTGCGAATAGGACACCACGGCCCCGTGGATCTCGGGCAGCACGTCCTCGGGGATGAGGTCGCGCGCCACGGCGCAGATGCCCACGGCCACGTCGGCGAGCTTCTCCGGGGTCATGGTGGCGTTGACGCCCACGTCCCCGAAGACCACGATGTTGTGGGGGTAGTAGCCCTCGGGATGCTCGTCGGGAAGGACGAACACGCCCGCCTCGCAGACCACCTTCCTTTTAGAGAGGACCTCGAGCATGGGGCGGAAGAAATCCTTGGCGCCGTGCCGGGCTCCGCCCACCACCATATCGGCGTGCCCCCGGTGCACGGCGTAGACGCCGAAGAGCCCCGGCTCCGAGACCGAGCGCTTGGCGGCGGCCAGGTCCGCCGCTTGGCTGCCGCAGCGCCGGTTCTTGAGGCAGTCGTCCGCGAACTCCGAAACCAACGCAGGGTTCCGGGAGATGTCCACGAAGGAGGACGCCGACAAGGCGAACTCCACTCGGGTGGACTCCAGGTGGGCCAGGGACTGCGCCGCCGCGGCGCGCACCGATTCCTCCGAGGCCAGGAGCACCGGCTTGATGAACCGCGCCAGATAGCAGACGGCCTCGAGCACGCGCGGGTCGTCCGGCTCGGTGAACACGACGGTGGGGCGGTCCTTCTGGAGAGAGAGGATGTGCGTGTCGAACGACTCCTCTATCCTGAACATGACGGTTTGTATTATAACCTTTATTTTATTAAAGTAAGCCCTATGGACTTCGATTTCTCGAACCCCGTCAAGATCGTGCAGCGCACCGCGCGGGACTTCGCGCGCCAGGCCGTGGCGCCTCTGGTCCCGGAGATGGAGGGATCCGGAAGATTCCCCAAGCCCCTCATCAAGCAGATGGCCGAGGTGGGCCTGCTCGGCCTGGTCACCCCGCGCCGCTACGGCGGCTCGGAGCTGGGCTTTCTGGCCCGCACCGTGGCCGTGGCCGAGATCAGCAAGGTCTCCGCGGCCGTGGGCATCGCCCTGCAGGTGCACCACATGCAGGCCGCGGCCATCAACGACTGGGGCACCAAGGCTCAGAAGGAGAAGCACCTGCCCCGCCTGTGCCGGGGCGATTTCCTCGGGACCTGCGCGGTGACCGAGCCCACCGGCGGCTCCGACCTCCTCGGGATGGCCAGCACGGCGGCCCGCGAGCGCGGCGGCTATCTCCTCAACGGCAGCAAGTGCTACATCACCAACGCCCACCTCTGCGCCTCCCCGCTGGTCATCGCCAAGACCGGCGAGGGCTCGCGGGGCCTGAGCGCCTTCATCATCGCGAAGGGGACTCCGGGCTTCTCCCTGGGCCGCGAGGAGCGCAAGATGGGACTGCTCGGCGCCGACACCGGCTCGTTCTTCTTCAAGAACTGCCGCGTGGCGGAAGCCGACCTGGTGGGCGACGAGGGCGAAGGCATGAAGGTGGCTCTCAAGACCATCGGCGAGGTGGGCCGGCCGGGCATGGCCGCCATCTCCCTGGGGATACTGGAGGCCGCCTTCGACGAGGCGGTGAAGTTCTCCAAGGGCCGCACCCTCTACGGCAAGCCCATCGCCGGCCTGCAGGCCATCCAGTGGAGCGTGGCCGAGATCCTGACCGACCTGGAGACGGCCCGGCTGGTCTGCTACCGAGCCTCCTGGCTCAAGGACCAGGGGCGCGACTGCGCCGCGCCCATGACCATGGCCAAGCTCTACACCACCGAGGCCGCCCTGCGCGCCAGCCGCAAGGCCCTGGAGATCCACGGCGGCTGCGGCACCATGCTGGACTACCCGGTGCAGCGCTACTTCCGCGACGCCATGGTCTGCATCTCGGCCGGCGGCACCACCGAGGTCGGCAAGATCGTGCTCTCTCGCGCCGCGCTCAACTAGCCATGAACATCATCGTCTGCATCAAGCCCGTGCCGGACCCTTCCCGCTTCGACAAGCTTCGCCTCGACCCGGACACCATGCTCCTGCGCCGCGACGAGGTGCCCTCGGTCATCAACCCCCTGGACCGCAACGCCCTGGAGGCCGCGGCCGCGCTCAAGGCCCGTCACAAAGGCAGAGTCAGCGCGCTGTGCATGGCCGCGCCGGGCGCGGCGGAGCAGCTCCAGGAGGCCTTGGCCCTGGGCTGCGACCGGGCCTGCCTCCTGACCGACGCGGCTTTCGCCGGCGCCGATACCTTGGCCACGGCCCGCGTCCTGGCCGCGGCCGTGCGCAAGCTCGGAGCCTTCGATCTCATCCTCTGCGGCGCCTACACCGCCGACGGCAGCACGGGCCAGGTGGGCCCCCAACTGGCCGAGCTCCTGGGCATCCCGGACCTGACCTTCGCCCGCTCTTTGGAGGTCAAGAAGCGGAAGCTGCACGCGCACTGCCTGCGCGAGGACGGCCAAGCCGTGTGCGAGACGGACCTCCCGGCTCTAGTCACCTTGGACCAGTCGGCCAACGTCCCGCGCTTGACCCCGCTCTCCGGCCTGCGGCCGGCCGCGGGCAGGAAGATCTCGACCTGGTCGGCCCGCGACCTGCGCCTCTCCCCCTCCTTCGTGGGGCTGGCAGGCTCGCCCACCCGCATGCTCAACATCTTCACCCCGCCGGTCAAGCGCAAGGGCGAGATGCTCCAGGGCTCGGCCGACGAGGCCGCGGCCCAGCTTTTGGAGAGGCTGCGGCGGGACAAGGCGCTATCATGAAACCCTCTCTTTGGATCTGCGTCCCGCATCAGAACGGCCGGCCCGACCCCGTCGGGCTGGAGCTGCTGGGCAAGGGCCGCGCGCTGGCCGAGAGCGCCGGCATGGTCCTGGAAGCCGTGGTCCTGGGCGCCGGAGCCGCGCCAGCGGCCAAGGCCCTCCTGGAGCACGGACCGTCCACGGTCTACGTCCTCGACGACCCGCGCCTGGAGACAGGCGGCACTCCGGTCCGGGCCTATGCGCTGGCCGAGCTGGCCAAGAGGCGCAAGCCCGAGGTCCTGCTCCTGTCCGCGCTGCGCGAGGATTCCGCCCTGGCCTCCCGCGCGGCGGCGCGCCTGGGCACGGGCCTCAGCGCCCATTGCGTGGACCTCAAATTCGACGGCTCCAGCCTCATCCAGACCGTGCCCGGCTTCGGCGGCAACGTCATGGCCAACATCGTCTGCCCTGACCGGCGGCCGCAGATGGCGACCGTGGCGCCGGGAGTGTTCGCCCCGGTCCCCGGCCGGGCCCCGGGCGCCAAGGTCGTTCGGGAGAAGGTCTCTTTGCCGCGCGGCCTGCGCGGGGTACGGACCCTGTCGGTGCGCGCCGAGTCGGACGGCTCCGGCCCGGCCGCGCTCAAGAGCGCCCGCGTGGTGGTGGCCGGCGGGCACGGCGTGGGCTCGCGCAAGGACTGGGCCCTGCTCGAGGACCTGGCCCGCGCGCTGGGCGGCGCGGTGGGCGCGACCCGGCCGCCCGTGGATGAAGGCTGGGCCAAGACGCGGCAGATGATCGGCGCCAGCGGCATCTCCATCAAGCCCCGCCTCTACATCGGCGCGGGAATCTCCGGGATGATGCACCACACCGTGGGCATCCAGGGCGCCAAGACCATCGTGGCCGTCAACCGCGACCCCAAGGCCCCCATCTTCCAGACCGCGGACTACGGCATCGTGGGAGACCTCAAGGAGGTCATCCCGGCCCTGCTCCAGCGTCTGCGCACCGGCAAAGGCCTGGCCGCCAAGATCAAGCCCGCGGGCTGCGCGCGCACCTCCCAGTCGTACCGGGAGAGTCTGAGCAAGATGCGTCCCAACATCCACAAGTTCGGCCGCTTGATCACGGACGTGGCCTGCGATCCCCTGACCAAGCGCACCGTGGAAGGCCACGCCCAGCTCTTCGACGCGGCCCGCGACCCCAAGCATCAGGACCTCTTCACCACGACCTCCCACCTGACGGGCAAGCGCGTCTCGCGCTACCTGTCCTTGCTGCAGTCGCCCGAGGACGTCTTCGCCTTGAGCCGCATGAAGCGCGCGGCCTTCAACCTGACCGGCACCTGCACCGGAGGCCGCTGCGTGGGCGGAGCGGCCCTCAACGCCATGTGGTCCGTCACCTGGGACCTCGACCAGGCGCAGGGCACCGATTATCATCAGCGGCTGCGCCGCTGGCTGCGCGACGCCCAGGAGCGCGACATCACCGTGGCCGGCGCGCTCACCGACCCCAAAGGCAACCGCAAGCTCCCCCCCTCCCGCCAGGCCGACCCGGACTCCTATCTGCGCGTCGTGGCCCGGCGCCAGGGCGGCGTGGTGGTGCGCGGGGCCAAGGTCATGATCTGCGGCGTGGCCGCGGCCCAGGAGATCTTCGTGATGCCGGGCACGCGCCTGAAGCGCTCGGAGGCCGACTACGCGGTGAGCTTCGTCATCCCGCGCGACGTGCCGGGCCTGACCATCGTGGAGGCGCGGCGGCCGTCCGACACGCGCGAGCAGGAGGAGGGCTTCGACAACCCCGTGGCCCGCGGCGGCATCACCCAGGCCTATCTCTTCTTCGAGGACGTGTTCGTGCCGAAGGAGCGCATCTTCCTCCACGGCGAGTACGCCGCGGCCGAGGACGCGGTCACGCGCTTCACTTTGCCCTACCGCTCCGCCATCGGCGGCTGCGTGGCCGGGCAGGGCGACGTGATGGTCGGGGCGGCCATCCTCATGGCCCGGGCCAACGGCCTGCAGGAGAAGGTGTTCCGCGACAAGCTGGTGCGCATGCTGGTCAACAACGAGACCACCTTCGGGGTGGGCCTGGCCGCGGCCGTGCTGGGGCGCAAGCATCCCTCGGGGAGCTGGCTGCCCGACTCCCTGATGGCCAACATCAACAAGGTCCACGTGGCCACCCTGCCCTACGAGACCAAGCGCCTGACCCAGGAGATCGCGGGCGGCATCGCGGAGACCGGCTGCATGCCCTCGGCCAAGGATTTCCTTGACGAGCGCTATGGGCACCTCATCCGCAAGTACCTCAAGGCGCACGCCCCGGCCGAGACCCGGGCCCGCATCGCGCGCCTCATCGAGTGGCTGACCATCGGCGCGGGCGTGCCGGGCTGCATGCACGGCGGCGGCTCGCCCGACGGGGCGCGGCTCTCCGTCTTCGCCGACGCCAAGCTCAAGGAGATGGCGGACCTGGCCAAGCGCCTGGGCGGCATCTCCGACATCTCCCTGGAGGGCTGAGTGGAATTCCACGAGACGGTCCGCGCGCGGCAGTCCGTGCGGGAGTTCAAGCCCGACCCGGTCCCGTCCGAGGTCCTGCTGCGCCTGCTGGAGGCCTTCCGGGCCGCGCCCTCCTGGGCCAATGTCCAGCCCTGGGAGCTGATCCTGGTCCAGGACCCGGAGCTCAGGCGCCGGCTGCAGCAGACCCTCTCGCCGGGCAACCCCGCCACCAAGGCCGCAGTCGAGGCGCCGGTGCTGGTCTGCGCGGTAGGCATCGCGGGGCGCTCCGGCTGGTACAAGGGCAAGCCCGTGACCGCGCGCAACGACGAGTGGATGCTCTTCGACCTGGGCATCGCCTGCGAGCACCTGGCTTTGGCCGCGGCCGCCGAGGGGCTGGGCACCGTGCATGCGGGCTACTTCGACTTCGCCAAGGCCGGGGAGATCCTCGGGGTCCCGGTCGGCCGCAGCGTGGTGGAGCTCATCCCTCTAGGCTACCCCGCGCGCCTGCCCAGGCGGGTGGAGCGCAAGCCTCTAGCCGAGTTCGTGTCCTTGGACCGCCACGGCAATCCCTTCCCCTTGCCCGCAGCGAAATGAAGCGGGCCTGCACCAAGAAAGGCGACGCGGGCTTCACGCGCGATTTCTCCGGCCGGCGCCTGGCCAAAGACGACCTGCGCATCTTGGCGCAGGGCAAGTTCGACGCTCTGCAGTCCGCCATCGACCTCGTGCTCCTCGACGCCCGCCGGAGGGACAAGGCCGCGCTCCAGGAGGTCCAGAAGAAACTCTGGCAAAGCGCGGGCGAGCTCGCCCGCGCCTCGCGCGCCTGCGTGCCCTGGCCCGTGACCCAGGACGACGTGGAGGCTCTCGAGAGGCACCTGGCGGGCCTGGGAGCTACCCCCCGCAAGTTCGTGCGCTTCGACACTCTGCGCGCCGTCCATTACAACGAGTGCCGGATCCGGTGCCGGGAACTGGAATCTTCCTGCACCAGGCTCCTGCGGGCCAAGAAGCTGCGGCCGGAGGTGTACAGCTACCTCAACCGGCTCTCCAGCCTGTTCTTCATGCTGGCCTGCCGGGCCTCGCGCGCCAAATCCTGATGCCGGCCCCGGTCTTCACCATAGACTGCCAGTACCTCCATCCCCGCTATGCGGCCTCCTATCTGCTCGTGGAGGGCGGCCGGGCCCTTTTCGTGGACAACAACACGGCGCGCGCCGTCCCGCTGCTGTTGGAAAGACTCGGTCAGGAAGGACTGACCCCGGAGCAGGTGGACTACGCCATCGTCACGCACGCCCATCTCGACCACGCCGCGGGCAGCCGGGCACTGGTCGACGCCTGCCCGAATGCGACGCTTCTTGCTCACCATAAGGCCGCAGGGCACATCATCGATCCTACACGCCTGATCGCCAGCGCGAAGAAAGTCTATGGAGAAAAGGCATTCGATGAGCTATACGGGGCCGTAGCAGGCGTGCCTGAGAGCCGGGTCCGCTCCATGCAAGACGGAGAAGTCCTTCGTTGGGGCGGCCGCGAGCTCACTTTTCTCCATACGCGAGGGCATGCCAACCATCATGTCTGCGTCTATGATCCGGCCTCGGGAGGAATATTCACCGGCGACGCCTTCGGGTTGGCGTATCCTGACCTGCAGAAGGGAGGATTGTTTGTTTTTCCCTCTACCAGCCCCACAGGATTCCAGCCGGCAGAGGCGCGGGCCAGCATAGAGCGCATCCTCAAGACCGGCGCCCAGCGGGCTTTCCTGCCTCATTTCGGGGAGCTTGGCGAGCTGCCGGCCGCTGCAGAGCAGCTATTCGAACACTTGGATTTCTCGGCCCGGCTCCTGGAGGATGCAGTCCATTCAGGCGTGAATGATGCGGAACTGGCCGGCTTTTGCGAGGCTGCCCTGCGGGAGCATTTCCGCTCTGCCCTGGAACGCTTGGGCATTGCTCAGGCCAAGACCTGGGACATGCTCAAGCTCGACATCGAGCTCAATGCCGCGGGCATCGCCCACGCGGCGCGCCGGAAACGCTCTTCCGCGCCCGGACACTGATTGCTAGTCCAGCTTCGGCCGCAAGGCGTACACCCCCGGGTACATCCCCCCCCTTTTCCCTAGGGAAAACACCGCAGAACGGACTATAGAAACACGATGGCGGAGAGTCTATCCGACATTTAAGGCCCGCACGGTTTCCCGGCGCCGTGGATGCCGCCCGGAAAGTAACATGATTCGAGGGGCTTGGAGACCCACTTGTCGCGGCCGTTGCCGTCGTAAGCGGCCGAAGTGCGCGTCCGGCTCACTGTCCCATTGCCGAAGTCGTCGATCATGTCCACGACGATGCTATGCGGCCGGCTCCGGCCGGGGATGAGCACGAAATAGACCAAGCCGCGGTTGAGCTCGGCCGGGCCGAAGGTGGCGTCCCGGCCGCTGGGGCTTCCATCGACCTTAGCCCTGAACGTGATGCGCTGGTTGGCCCAATAGCCGGGCATGATGGTGTGATGATAGCGGACCACGTCGGCTTGTCGCCCGTCCGTGGCGGCCGCGGTCCGGCCGTCCCAGAAGACCTCCCTGAGCGCCTGCTGCGGGGGCGCCGCAGCCGCTTGCTCGACAGGGGGGAGCCGCTCGCCGCCGGTCACCGAGACGCCGTCGACCTCCTCCCGCAAGGCTCCGGGCAGCACCATCATGGTCGAATCCGCCGGAGCGGTCTCTGGGGCCGGGGGCGCCGGCACGGCCGCCACGGCCCGGACCGGCTCAGGCCGCACCGCGACGGCAGGAGTCTTCATGCGGGAAAACCCCGTCCAGAGGAAGGCGGCTGCGACGGCCAGGAAGGCGGCCACGGCCCCGGCGGTGAGCCCGTGCCGCGGCGGCCCCGGTGCCTGGAACCGGGGCCGGGGCGTGTAGGGGTCCCGGGACATCTCCAGAGGTGCCGAGCCCGGCAAGCGCGGGCTCGGGACCGGCTTCGGGCTTTCCTGGGGGCGGGAGTCGGGCTCCTTCATCGGGCTTTGGATTGTAATAGGGATAAGCACGTTTCTGAGAACATATTGGACCTTATCGTAAGCAACCATCCAATCCAGGCCCCCGAGGGGGCCTGGATTCGGCTATAATACCAAAACGCCGCCGGAGTGAGCGTCCGGATCGGGTGGGATTCTTCAGGTTGACGGCGTGGAGGCAGAGCCGTGGCTACGCGGAGTGGAAATCATCCGCCGGAGGAACGTCGACTGCTTCGTATAAGTCACTTCGCGGGTCGAGCTGACACTCCTCCCCCGGCGGCCCGCACATAGCCTCGACTAATTTAGTCCGCGCGGGCATCGTCTTCGGGAATTCCGTCGGAAGGCCAAGGTGCTCCAACAGCCGGACCAACTCCTGGTCGTTCATGATGACCGCCACAGGCACCATGGTCGCGGCGCAGCGCGGGCAGACCAACGGGTCAACCTCGAAGACCCGGTTCAGGCAGGCGGCCCAGGAACGTACGCTCTTGCTGACCGCTTCCTTGGCCCCCTCCACTTTCTTTCGCAGACGAGCCTTGGCCGTGCCCCGGCTCGCCTCGGCCACCAGCGACGCCCGCAGCGGCGAGTTCGGCCCCAAAGCCCCGTAGTAGCGCAGAAGATTCCTGCGCGCCGGCGGGATCAGCAGACCCCAGCGCCTAAGGAATTCCACCGGCTCGAACCGCAAAGCCAAGGTCAGACCATTCTTAGGCTCGGTGCGGTAGACGACCCGGTCATTCTTCGGCTGATACGACAACCGCTTAGGCGCGAGCGCCGGCTTGGCGCAATAGAAAAGGACGCGCTCCAGCCCCTCACGATCCCCGCCCGGCACGAACACCTTGGCGTGCAGGGAGAAACCCGAGTTCTGCCAGGACAGCATCTCTTTAGCCATATCATCGGGGATGGCGCCCAGCCTGCGCAAGCGCCTGAGAATCTTGTGGCGCAAAGACTCGGTCATAAGCTCGATGTCCCGCTCTGACGGCTCGGCAGCGGCGTGGAACCTGAGCTTCGAGCCCAACAAGCCCGGCTCAAAGCTGAAGCGCCCCTCCGAGACCACCGCGTGCACATGCGGATGCAGATTCAGCGAACGGCCCGCGCGCTGGATGAAGTGAAGCTGGGCCGCGGCCGTGCCCGCGCATCTCCTGCGCAGGAGACGCTCTATCTCACGGGCCAGGATGCGGCTTATCTCGCCCGGCAAAGCGGCGCTCTGGTTGACGTACCACCTCAGCCGCTTGGGAATGGTCAAGACATATTGCCGATAGCCCACCGCGGGCAGAAGCCGGTCCGATGCGTCGGCCATGATGATCGCCGCGCGCTTGGCGTCGCAGTGCGGGCAGAAGCCCCGGCGCTTGCAGGAGAAAGCGACGAACAGGTCCTCCCCGCACTGCGGGCACCGGAAGCGCATTACGCCGAAGCGCGCGATGCCGCACTCCAAGTACTTCTGCAAGTGCTGGAGAACGCCCACAGGCGGCCGATGACGAAGATCCTGAGGCCGCCGCAGGGCCAGCGCGAAGTCCTCGATATGGTCGAGCACCAGCCTATGCAGCGGCCCCCTGGCCGTGTCTCGCGACCGGTAGGACCCAGCCCCCGTTGCCCCCACCTACAATATACGAACGAGGGCCCGATTTGTTCCCTGGCCAGGGCCACCAGCCGCCGCAGGGCACTTTACGAATCACTTTACTTATACTTTACTTATTGGTATGATATCTTCGTGCCCTTCACCCCCACCTTCCAGGCCACTCCCCATCTCCTCAAGGTCTTGGAGGAGATCGCCTCCCTCAACGCCCGCATCCAGAGCGCGGCCATAGGCGTAAGCTGGATACCCAACCTCCAGAGAGAAGCCGCCGCCCGGCAGACCCACGGCTCCACGGCCATCGAAGGCAATCCCTTGACCCTGCCCGAGGTCCAAATCATCGCCAGCGGCGGCGATCTGCCCCAGGCCAAACCCCGCGCCATCCAGGAGGTCCTAAACTACCTGGCCGCCCTGCGCTTCATCGAAAAGAACGCCAAAGCCAATAAAATCGAGACCACGGACGTGCTCAAATTGCACTCGATCATGGGACAAAGGGGCGCTCTGGACCGCGAACCGATCGGCCTCTTCAGACCCTACCAGGTCAAGGTCGGCATGCACATGCCCCCCACCCCGAAGGGTGTGCCCCGCCTCATGACCGAACTGCTGGAATGGCTCAACGGCCCTGGCCGCGCTTGGCCGGCGGTCGTGAGCTCGGCCATCCTCCATTACCAATTCGAGTTCATCCACCCCTTCGGCGACGGCAACGGCAGAGTCGGCCGAGCTTTGGCCACCTGGGAACTCTACCGCAAGCAGTTCGACACCCACCACATCTTTGCCGTCGATGAGGTCCTCCTGGAAGACCGGCAGAGCTACTACCGCGCCCTGCATCGTGTTCAGAGCGAGGGCCAGGAATTATCCGGCTGGGTGGAATACATCGCCGAAGCCATCAACGAAGCGCTGGAGCGAACATGGAAGCGCATCCAGGCCGTCAGTGCCGCTGCCAAAGACAAGGCCCTGACGCTGACGCCCAAACAGGAACGGCTCATCACACTGCTGCGCATTGAGCCGCTCGGCATCCAGGCGATCCAGGAGGCGCTCAAGGTCACCAAGCCAGGGGCGCATTTCATCATCAAGCCTCTGTTGGCGGCGGGCCTGATCAAGCGTGTAGGCGGGCATAAGACCGGAAAATACGTCTTGGCCTGATAACGAAGCGAGCCTGAAGGTTTTTAGGGCGCGATCTTGAGCACGACCTTGCCCATGGGCCCGGCGGCCAGACGGGCGAAGGCCTCGGGAAGGCGCTCGAACTCCCACTCGGAATCGACCAGCGGCGCGGCGCCGGTCTTCTTCAGCAGCTTCAGCACCGAGTCCCAGGCCGCGTGGGCTTCCCGTCCCTGATAGGCCGCCACATTCACCCCGCCGATGCGCAGCTTCCTGAAGAAGAGGCTGGCCGTATTGAACGAGGGCACGGGCCCGGCCAGCCGGCCCACGCAGGACACCTTGCCGCCGGCGCCCAAAGTCTCCAGCACCTGGTTGAACGACTCGCCGCCGATGGTGTCCACGGCCAGATCCACCTTGCCGCCCTTGAGGAACTCCTTGACGCGCTTCGGCCACTGCGGGTCGTTGGGATCCACGACCGACTGCGCCCCCTGCTGGCGGAGCTTCTCGGCCTTGCCCGCGTCGCGCGACATGGCGAGCACCGTATGCCCCATGGCCCGGGCCAAGTGCACCGCGGCCACCCCCACCCCTCCGGAGGCGCCGGTGACAAGCACCGTCGACGGTGGCAACTCACCCCACATGGTCAGGGCCTGATAAGCGGTGAGATAGACCAGCGGAGCCGCGGCGCTCTGCTGGGGACTCCAGCCGGGAGTCGGCGCGGCCAGGCAGTCCGCCGGCACCGCCGCGTACTGCGCGAACAGGCCTGGGCGGTTGACCCCCGCCTCGCCGCGCAGGATCACGCGGCGCGCTCCGCTGGCCAGGCCCTGCACGCCGGGACCCACGGCGACCACGGTCCCCAGGCCGTCGCGGCCCAGGATATGGGGCAAGACCGGGCGGGCCGGATAGAGCGCTTCGGCCAGGTAGCGGTCCGCCGGATTGAGGGAAGCGAACTCCACGCGCAGGAGCACTTCGCCTTCGCCGGGCCTGGGCTCGGCGGTCTCCCCGAGCCGGAGGTTCTGGAGCGAGCCTATCTTGTCGAGCAGCCAGGCGCGCATCATGGCGAGACCTCCCCCCGGCTCAGACCGTGGAGATGCTCCATCCCCTTATTTGAATTGTCAAATTTCAAGACCTGACCCCCTCATGCCTGACCCCCTCATGCGGGCGCATCCAGATGGGCCTCAGATAAGGCTCCGGACGGCGCAGGCCCTTGGCCCGCTCCAATGCGGCCAGCAATATCCTGCGCATCCGGGGCGGGCTCAAGGCCCGGCCCGCCGGCGCTCCCAGCCTGCCGCGGATGAAAGCGGTCACATCTTCCGAGACCGCGGAAAAATCAACGGCCAGGCCCGCCTCGTCGCCGAGCGCATGCCGCGCCAAAGCCCGGTTGCAGAGAGCCCAATCATTGGCCTGGCCGTGCCGGAGGCAGTCCGTCAGCTCCGCCGCGGCCTCGGCGTGACGGCCCATGAGCCTGTAGGCCTCGCCCCTCCACACGCGGGACTCGATGTCCCGGGGATCCGCCGCGATGGCGGAGTCGAGGTCGGCCAAGGCTCCGCGGCAGTCCCCCAGCTTCAAGCGCGCGGCGCCGCGCCAGCCGCGAGCCCAGGAGAGGGCTCCGGACGCGACAGCCTCGTCGAGCTTGGCCAAAGCCTCGCGGTACCGCCCCAGCCACAGGAGCGCCTCGCCGTGCCACGCCATGACCTCGGCCTTGGCCAAGACGTCGGCGGCGCGCCGCGCGCGCTCGAACTCGCGCAGCGCGCCGGCCGCCTCGCCCCGGGCCAGCCTGGCCTCCGCCAGCCGGCAGCGCAGCCCCCAGTCCTCGGGCAGCAGCCGCAAGAGGCGGCGGCAGGCCCCGATGACCCAGCCGTAGTCTCCCCTGGACAGGCGGTAGGTCACGAAAGGATGATGCCGATAGACCTCGCGCGGGCTGCGGGCAGGCCCGATGCGCCGGTACTCGGCCATCACCTCCCTCAGCGTCCCGATCCGCGCCAGGAGGCTGCCGCGGCAATAGGCGTACCAGGCTCGGGACGTCTTATCCCCGCCGGCCCTGCGCAGACGCTTGAGCTCCGAGGCGCAGAAGCCCCTCAGGCCCGCCGGATCCCAAGGGCCGACCCTCTGCCACCACGGCCACTGAAAGGCGTTGGGGTTGGCCACCGTCACGGATCTCCGGAGCATGGCTTCCGCCAGCCGGAAGGCCGCGGGATAGCGGCGCGCGCACAACAGCGCCGAAAAGACCTCCGGCCACGCCTGCGCCGCGCCGCTGGGCTGCCGGGCGGCGGCCGCCTCGACGGTCTTGCGGGCCTGCGTGAGCCGGCCGGAACGGATCAGGATCCGAGCCAGCTCGTTGGGCGGCCAAGGCGATGCCGGATCGGCCAGCGCGGCCCCGCGGAAGGCCCTCTGCGCCGCGCCGCCGCGCCCGAGCCTCTCGCGCACCCGCCCCAAGGCCATGAGGCCCTCATACGACGACGCTCCCAGCCGCAGAGCGCGCAGCAGGTGCTCCTGGGCCGGCCGCAGCCGGCCGCGGCCCTCGAGGAACCTGGAGAAATCCAATTCCAGGGCTCCGGAGGCCGGGTTGGCGAGCAGAGCCCTGCGATAGGACCGCTCCGCATCCTGCGGGCGCCCCGCCTTCTCCGCGCTCCGGCCTTGGCGGAGGTCGGCCTCCCACGAGGACAGCCCAGCTCTCGCCACGGGAGCGCGGCTAGGCGGGGACGGCCTTGTAGCCGTAGCAGATCACCCCGGCGTGGCCCACGTCGTGGATCTTGCGGAACTCCAGGCGCAGGGGCATGCCGCTCTTGAGCTCCTCGGGCTCCACGTCCACGATCTGGACCGTGAGCCGGACCTTGTTGGAGAGCTCCACGATGCCCAGGCCGTAGGGCGCGAGCTTGGCGAAGCGCTCCGGCGCGGTGTGCACCACGGTATAGGTGAGCAGCTTGCCGTCCGTGGGCAGGCGCAGCTTGGCGAAGGCCTCCCCCCCGCAGTCCGGGCACTTGAGCCTGGGCGGGAAGAATATCTTCTTGCACTTGCGGCACTGCCCGGCTTCCAGCCGGTAGCGCTGGGGGATCTCGCGCCAGACTCTCTGCGGTTGCATTCTATTTCCCCTCCCGGCCGAGTATGCTGACCACCGACGAGCCGCAGGTCCCGCCCATGTTCTGGGCCAGGCCGACGCGCGCCTTGGAGAGCTGCCTCTCCCCGGCCGCGCCGCGCAGTTGCTCCACGAGCTCCACGATCTGAGCCACGCCGGTCGCCCCGACCGGGTGCCCCTTGGACTTCAGGCCTCCGGAGGTGTTGATGGGCTTGGAGCCCTTCAGGGCCGTGTGGCCCTGCTCCGTGAACTTCCCGCCCTGCCCCGGCTTGCAGAAGCCCAAAGCCTCTATGGCGCAGATCTCGGCGATGGTGAAGCAGTCGTGCACCTCGGCGAAATCGATGTCCTTGGGCGACTTGCCCGCCATCTTGTAGGCGCGCTGAGCGGCCAGCTCGGCGGCTTCCAGGCGGGTGATGTCCTCGCGCTGGGCCAAGGCCATGGCGTCCGCGGCCTGACCCACGCCCAGGACCTTCGCCAACGGCCCCTTCTTGAGCTTGGCCGCCAGCTCCACGGGCGCCAGCACCACGGCCGCGGCCCCATCCGTGATGGGCGAGCAGTCCAGCAGGCACAGAGGCTCGGCCACCTTGACCGAGTTCATGACGTCCTGCACGCTCACCTTCATCTTGAACTGGGCGTTGGGGTTGAGCAGGCCGTTGTCATGGTTCTTGGCCGCGACCATCGCCAACTGCTCGCGGGTGGTCCCGTACTTGTCCATGTGCGCGCGCGCCATCAAGGCGTAGAGGGCCGGGAAGGTGGCGCCCTGATACGCCTCGTAGTCGAAGTCCGCGGCCGTGGACAGGGCGAAGGTGGCTCCGTCGCCGGAGAGGTCAGTCATCTTCTCCACGCCGCCGACCAAAACGAAGTCGCTGGCGCCGGAAGCGACCTCCAGGACCCCCTGGCGGAAGGCGACTCCGCCCGAGGCGCAGGCCGACTCCACCCGGGTCGCGGGCACGCCTTTAAGGCCGGTATAGTCCGCGACCAAGGCGCCCACATGCTCCTGGCTGTTGAAGAGGCCGCCGCTCATGCAGCCCACCAGCAGAGAGTCGATGCGGGGCGCCCCGGAATCCTTGATGGCCTTCAGGGCGGCTTGCGCGAAAAGGTCGCGCAAGGAAGAGCGCCACAGCTCTCCCCAGGGCGACAGGCCGACGCCTATGACCGCTACTGGTCTCATCTTAGTGCTCCTCCGGATTCGGGGACACAATACTTAATTCCGTCCCGGCGTAAGTGCGCATATGAATTAAGTATTGTGTCCCTCAATTCAGTGCTCCTCGCTCATGCGGATCTTGCCGCGCAGCTTGGCGTAGGTGCCGTACTCCAGGTACTTGCGCCGGGGGCTCAGAAGCATGTCCCAGGTCTTCTTGGCCTTGTCCTGCACCTTGGGCAATGCCGCGGTGGCCTTGAACACGAAGCCGTCGCTGCCCGCGCCCGAGCCGTAGGAGATCATCAGCACGAGGTCTCCGGGCTTGGCCACGTCGAGGACCGCGGTCATGCCCAGCGGCGAGGCTCCGGAATAGGTGTTGCCGAGCTTGGGCACCAGGCAGCCGGTCTCGATCTGCTCTTTGGAGAAGCCCGTCACCTTGCCGGCGCGGTAAGGGAACTTGCCGTTGGGCTGATGGAAGACCACGTAGCGGAAATCCTTGGGCTTCAAGCTGGCCTTCTCCATGATCTCGTTGGTGCAGGAGACCACGTGCCGGAAATAGGCTTCCTCGCCCGTAAAGCGCCCCCCGTGCTTGGGGTAGAACATGTGCTCGCGCCGCCAGAAATCCGGCGTGTCGGTCATGTAGGCGTGGGTCTCAAGGAGTTCCGCAACCAGGGCTTCCCGGCCGAAGATGAAGGCCGCGGCGCCCGCAGCCGCGGAGTACTCCAGGGCGTCTCCGGGCGCGCCCTGGGAGGTGTCGGCGCCCACGCCCATGGCGTAGCGGCAGGCGCCGGAGCGCACCAGCTGGGAGGCGATGAACATGCCCTCCGAGCCGGCCTTGCAGGCGAACTCCAGGTCCGCGGTGTGGCAGTGCGGCACCGCGCCCAAGGCCTCGGCCAATATGGTCCCGGTGGGCTTGACCGCGTAGGGGTGCGACTCGCTGCCCACGTAGATGGCGCCGATGTCCTGGGGGTCCACGGGCGCCCTCTGCAGGGCCCGGCGCGCCGCTTCCACGGACATGGTGGCCGTGTCCTGGTCCGAGGAGGGCACGGATTTCTCCTCGAGCATGAGGCCGCGCTTGTAGGCGGCCGCGTCCGCGCCCCAGACTTTCGCGATCTCTTCGGCCTTGATGCGGTTGCGCGGGATGTCCGCGCCCCAGCCGACTATGCCGACCTTCACTTCTGCCATGGAGCCTCCGGAAGGGCCTAATTACATTCTACTTCTTAAAAGCGATGAGGCACTGCCCCACCTCGATCTGCTTGCCCTCCACGGCCAGGACTTGCTCAACGGTGCCGGGGCGCGGGGCCTTGAACTCGAACTCGATCTTCATGGAATCGATGATGACCACGGGCTGGCCCTTCTTGACCTCGTCGCCCGGCTTGACCAGGACCTTGACCACGCGGCCGGGCAAGGGCGAGTTCATGACGGGCTCGTCGGCCTCGCCGTGGTCCCCGTCGGCCACGGAATGGGCCGCGTCCTCCTCCCGTAGATGGAAGCTCTCGCCGTCGATCTGCAGGAAGACTTCCTTGTCCCGGCGCGCCCAATCCACCACCAGCTGGCGGCCGGGCAGGCGCAGGAGGAAGCGGTTGCCGCCCAAAGAGACGGTGGAGACCTCCACCTCTGGCTGGCCTTCCAGGCGCACCAGGAAGCGCTGCCCTTCCTTGCGCACCGTGTAGGTCTGGCGCAGGGACTCGCCGGCGCGGAAGAATCGGTGCTCCATCAGCGCCCCCAGTCCCCCGCGGTCAGCCACGGGTCGTGTCTTGGCGCGGCGGTGCCTTCAGCCGACCCCGCGTTGGCCCGCGCACCGGGCAGGACGGCCGCGGCGATCAGGGCCGCGTCCAAGGAGGTCTGGCGGGGCTGCCAGGCGTGCAGATGCTGCTCCACGAAGCCCGTGTGCAGCTCGCCCTTGGCGAAGGCTTCTTGCTCTATGATGTCCAGGAGATAGTCCCTGTTGGTGGTCAGGCCCAGGATGGCGTAGTCGCGCAGGGCCCGGCGCATGCGCGCGATGGCGGCGGGCCGGTCCTCCCCCCAGACGATGAGCTTGGAGATCATGGGGTCGTAGAAAGAGGACACCTCCGAGCCGGAGCGCACCCCGCAATCGTTGCGCACGCCCGGGCCGGCAGGCTCGCGCAGCCAGGCGATGCGCCCCGGGCTGGGCAAGAATCCGTTGGCCGGGTCCTCGGCGTAGAGCCGGCACTCCAAGGCGTGGCCGCGGGCCTCGGGCGCCCGCTTCCAGCGCAAGGGCCGGCCCTCGGCGATGCGGATCTGCTCGGCGACCAGGTCCAGGCCCAGGACCAGCTCCGTGACCGGATGCTCCACCTGCAGGCGGGTGTTCATCTCCAGGAGGAAATAGTCCCCGCCTTCATCGACGATGAACTCCACGGTCCCCGCGTTGACGTAGCCCACGACCGCGGCCAAGCGCTCGGCGGTCCTGCCCATCTTGTCCCGGAGCTCCGGCGTCATCAGGGGAGACGGGGTCTCCTCGACGATCTTCTGGTGGCGGCGCTGGATGGAGCACTCGCGCTCGTTGAGATGGACCACGCTGCCATGGTGGTCGGCCAGGATCTGGAACTCGATATGGCGCGGCCGCGCCAGATATTTCTCGACGAAGACCTCCGCGCTGGCGAAGGCCTTCTGGGACTCGCGCTTGGCCATCTCCAGGAAGGGCTCGAAATCCTCGTCCTTGCGCACCACGCGCATGCCCTTGCCGCCGCCGCCGGCCGCGGCCTTGATGAGCACGGGGTAGCCCATCTTGCGCACGGCGAGGCGGAAGGCTTCCCGATCGCCGTTCTCGGTCACGGCCGGGATGACCGGCACGCCATGCTTGAGCGCCAAGGTCCGGGAATTGAGCTTGTTGCCCAATTGCCGTATGGCCGCGGCCGAGGGGCCGATGAAGACCAGGCCGGCCTTGAACACCGCCGCGGAGAAATCCGGGTTCTCGGAGAGGAAGCCGTAGCCGGGGTGGATGGCGTCGGCCCCGGTCTTGGCCGCCGCCTCCAGGATGCGGTCCATGCACAGATAGCTCTGAGCCGAGGCCGCGGGGCCGATGAAGAAGGCCTCGTCGGCCATGGCCACGTGCGGAGCCTCGGCGTCGGCCTCGGAATAGACGGCGACGGACGCGATGCCCATCTCCCGCAAGGTGCGCATGATGCGCACCGCGATCTCGCCTCGGTTGGCTACCAGGACCTTGCGGATGGGCTTAATTCCAGACACAGGGCTTCTTCTCCAAGAAAGAATGCATCCCCTTCTGCGCCTCGGCTCCGGCGCGCAGCTTGGCGATGACCTCCACTGCGTACTCCAGGGCGGCGTCGAGGCTTTGCCCGGGCACCCGCTCCAGGAGCTCTTTGACCACGGCCTGGGCGCCGGGCGCGGCCTCGGCCAGGCTGGCGGCGATGCGCTTGGCGCGGGGGATGAGCCCCTCGGGAGAGACGACCTCGTCGACCAGGCCGAGCTGGAGGGCCGCGGCCGCGTCGAAGCGCTCGCCCGAGAGCATGTAGCGGCGCAGGGCCCCAGCGGGAGCCCGGCGCAGGAGGAAGGGGGAGATGCAGGCCGGCACCAGGCCCAGGCGCACCTCGCTGAGGCTGAAGACCGCGACGGTGGAGGCGACTGCGATGTCGCAGGCGCCCAGGAAGCCCATGCCTCCGCCTATGGCCGCGCCGTTGACCGCGGCGATGGTGGGCTTCTTCATCGAGTAGAGGGCCTTGAAGGCGTCGGCTATGGCCTGGGAGTCGCGCCGGTTCTCCGGAAGGGTATAGTCCACCACCTCCCGCATCCAGGCCAGGTCCGCGCCGGCGCAGAAGGACTTGCCCCGGCCGCTGAGCACGAGCACGCGCACCGAGCGGTCCTGGTCGATCTCCGTGAAGGCCCGGGCCAGCTCTTTGAGCAGATGGGAGTCGAAGGAATTGCGCTTCTCCGGCCGGGCCAGCCACAAGAGCATGGTCGTGCCTTCGCGCTCGAGCTCGAGGGTGCTGTAGCGGGTCGTCATCACATCCTGTAGAGGCTGGGCGCGAAGTCCGGTATGGGGGCGTTGAGAGACATCGCGATGGAGAGGCCCAAGGCGGTGCGGGTGTCCGCGGGGTCGAGTATCCCGTCGTCCCAGAGCCGGGCCGTGCTGTAGAGGGAGTGGCCCTCGCGCTCGTATTTCTCCAGGATGGGGCGCTTGAACTCGTCCTGCTGCTCCTGGGACATGGGCTTGCCGGCTTTCTCCTGCTGGGCGGCCTTGACCGTGCACAGGACGTTGGCCGCCTGCTCTCCACCCATGACCGAGATGCGCGCCATGGGCCACATCCACAAGAGGCGGGGGTCGTAGGCCCGGCCGCACATGCCGTAGTTGCCGGCCCCGTAGGAGCCGCCCATGATGATGGTGAACTTGGGCACGTTGGCGTTGGAGACCGCGGTCACCATCTTGGCACCGTCCTTGGCGATGCCGCCGCGCTCGTAGCTCTTGCCCACCATGTAGCCGGTGATGTTCTGGAAGAAGAGCAGGGGGATCTTGCGGAAGCAGCAGAGCTCGATGAAGTGAGTGGCCTTGAGCGCGCTCTCCGAGAAGAGGATGCCGTTGTTGGCGAGTATGCCCACGGGATAGCCCATGATGCGGGCCATGCCGCAGACCAAGGTGGTCCCGTAGAGCTTCTTGAACTCGTGGAAGCGGGAGCCGTCTACGATGCGGGCGATGATCTCGCGCATGTCGAACTGCTTGCGGATGTCCTTGGGGATGACGCCGTAGAGTTCCTCGGGAGCGTAGGCGGGCTCTTCAGGCGCGCAGGCGCCGATGTCGGCCCGGGGCCGGTTGCCGAGGTTCTCGACGGCGTTGCGCGCCATGCGCAAGGCCGCGGCCTCGTCGTTGGCGTAGTGGTCGGAGACTCCGGAGATCTTGCAGTGCACGTCCGCGCCGCCCAGGTCCTCGGCGGAGACGTCCTCGCCCGTGGCGGCTTTGACCAGCGGGGGTCCGGCCAGGAAGATGGTGGCCTGCTTGCGCACCATGATGGTCTCGTCGCTCATGGCCGGGATGTAGGCGCCGCCAGCCGTGCAGGAGCCGAGCACCACGGAGATCTGGGGGATGTTCTTGGCCGAGAGCTGGGCCTGGTTGAAGAAGATGCGGCCGAAGTGGTCGCGGTCCGGGAAGACTTGGTCCTGGAGCGGCAGGAAGGCGCCGCCGGAGTCCACGAGATAGACGCAGGGCAGGTTGTTCTCCAGGGCGATGTCCTGGGCGCGCAGGTGCTTTTTGACGGTGATGGGGTAGTAGGTGCCGCCCTTGACCGTGGCGTCGTTGGCGATGACCATGACGTGGCGGCCGTTGACCACGCCGATGCCGGTGACGAGGCCGGCGGCGGGCGGAGAGTCCGGGCCGTAGACTTCGCGGGCGGCCAGGCCGGAGAGCTCCAAGAAGGGGGTGTCGGGGTCGAGGAGGACTTCCAGGCGCTCGCGGACCAGGAGCTTCTTGCGGGACTTGTGGAGCTCGCGCGTGGCCTGGGGCCCGCCGAGCTTGGCCTCTTCGGAGAGGGCGCGGAACTTCTCGACCACGCCGCGGTTGTGCTCGACGTTCTCCTTGAATTGGGCGCTGGAGGTGTCTATCTGGGAGGTGAGTTTATCCATGGGACTGGCTGATTCTACCAAACTTTCCCCCTTTTGCAGGCCCCGGTTCTTTGCTGTTACGCGGTTCCGACGCGAAGCGTCGGAACCCGCCCGGATGCGCGCAGCGCATCTGGGCCATTCCTCGGCTGGTCACTTCCGTTTCTTAGGAAAGCGCCGCGGACAAGCTCAGGCCGTCTGTCGAGAGCGGGGAGAAGTGCTAGGCCGTCCGGCCAGGCGGCATTCCATAAATAGAAGATGCCTTGACATTGCCGTTATGACTGTTATAATGACAGTGTACTAACGGAGGCAGCCATGGTTAAATTCCTCACCAGAGTCGGCAACAGCGAAGCACTCGTCATAGACAAGGCGATACTCTCCCTTCTTCACATATCCGAGACCACGCCCCTGGAGATCACGACAGACGGCAAAAATTTGGTCATCTCTCCGATTTCAGAACCCGGCCAGGTCAAAGAGGCGGTGAAGGCCTATCGTGCCGTGAAAAAGCGGTTCGGCCGCGCGCTGAAGCGGCTGGCGGACTAAATGTCGCCGCGATTCCTCTCTCTCGCGGAAGTCCTCGAGTTCCACGAGGACTTGGTCCGCTCCTTCGGAGGGAAACCCGGCATCCGAGACCTGGCACTGTTGGAGTCCGCAGTGGCCATGCCGCAAAGCGGATCAGGGAAGGAGTACTTTCATGAGTTCCCTTTCGGAATGGCGGCGGCCTATGCATACCACATAGCCCAGAATCATGCATTCGTCGACGGGAACAAGAGGGCCGCTCTGGCAACCGCGCTGGTCTTCTTGGAGATCAATGGATATCCCGTACTGGGCGGCGAAGATGAGTTGGAGGCAGCCACCCGAAAAGTCGCCTCGGGGAAGATGGACAAGGACGGCTTTGCAGGCATGCTTGAGAAGACCTACAGACGCTATAAGGGCGGAGCCTGAGTTGCAGGGCATGCCCAACATTCGCATGAGCCGCCCGCTCAAGCGGTCGGCCCATGCGCCCGGCGGCGGCTCAGCGTTTCGTTCGACAGCTCTAGCATAACGGCCAGGTCGAGGATGCCCCTATTCGACATCGCTTGGACGCCAAGTCGCCCAGCAGGGACAAAAGACTTGAAGTCCCGCATGAGAACCTCGAGTCAGGGCGTCCGGCGCCAGCCACAGCCTGTGTCCTAAAAACGGAGAGTGGCCGCCCACCCAATGGCCCAGACTCGCTGCGCTCGTCTGGGCGGGTCCTGCGCTAACGGCGCAGGACCTCGGGACGGCAACGGCTACTCGTAGCAGCCGATGGCGCGGGCGATGACCAGGCGCTGGATCTCCGAGGTCCCCTCGCCCACCTCGAGCAGCTTCTGGTCGCGGAAGAACCGCTCGATCTGGAACTCGCCCATGAAGCCGTAGCCCCCGAAGAGCTGCAGGCCGTGCGTCACGCACAGCCGCGCCACCTCGGCGCAGTTCAGCTTGGCCATGGCCGACTCCCGGGCGTAAGGCCGGCCCTGGTCCTTGAGCCAGCAAGCCTGGTACAGGTAGAGCCGGGCGTGCTCGATCTGCGTGGCCATGTCCGCCAGCTTGAAGGCGTTGGCCTGGAAGGTCGAGATCGCCGCGCCGAACTGCTTGCGCTGCTTGGCGTAGGCCAAAGCCAGCTCGAAGGCGCCCTGCGCGCAGCCCAGGCCCATGGCCGCGATGGAAAGCCTCCCCGCGTCCAAAGTCCCCAGCATCTGCTTGAAGCCCTCGCCCTGCTTGCCCAGCACCTGCGCGTCGGGAAGCTTCACCTTGTCGAAGTACAGCTCGCCCGTGTCCGAGGCGCGCCAGAGCAGCTTGTCGTGCATCTGCTTGGTGGTGTAGCCCGGCGTGCCCTTCTCGAGCAGGAAGCAGGTGTACTCCTTCTTGCCGTCCGCCCGCTTGCCGCTGACCGCCTGCACCGTCGCGCCCAAGGAGCAGTCCACGGTGGCGTTGGTGATGAAGACCTTGGCGCCGCTGAGCTGCCAGCCCCCGTCCACCTTCGTGGCCTTGGTCTGGGTCCCCCCCGCGTCGGAGCCCGCCTCCGGCTCGGTCAGGGCGAAGGCCCAGACATGGTCTCCCGAGCACAGCCTGGGCAGGTACTTCTCCTTCTGCTCCGCATTGCCGAAATCGTGGATGGGCCCCACGCCCAAAGAGTTGTGCGCCGCCAAGGTCGCGGCCTGCGAGCCGTCCACCCGGGCCATCTCCTCCACCGCGATGATGTAGGAGACGTAGTCCATTCCCTGGCCGCCGTACTCCGGCTCGATCTGCATGCCGAAGAGGCCCATCTCCCCCATGCGCTTGGTCAACTGTGCGGAGAACTCCTCCTTGCGGTCCAGGTCGTGGGCCGCCGGCCGGACCTCCTTTTCCGCGAAGGCGCGCACCGTGTCGCGGATCATCTTATGGTCTTCGGTCAGATCGAATGATAGTGGCATGGACCAAGGATATGAAATGGGCCGGAACCAAGTCAAAAAGAGCGAAGTTCCGGCCCGCAGGATTTGACATTGATTTGAGTATCGGCGATTACAATGTCCAGAAAGAAGGATCCCATGCCCAGCCAGCCTGAGCCCCCGCTGCCGGAGGAGCGCTTCCGCGCCATCATGGACGGCCTGCTGGAAGGCTGCCAGGTCATCGGCCGCGACTGGCGGTACCTCTACATCAATGACGCCGCGGAGCGCCACAACCGCCGGCCCAAGGCCGAGCTCATCGGCCGGCGCTACATGGACATGTGGCCGGGCATCGAATCCACGCCGGCCTTCGCCGCCATCCGGCTCTGCCTGGAGGAAGGCACGGCCCAGAGCGTGGACAACCAGTTCACCTTCCCCGACGGGACCGCAGGGTGGTTCAAGCTGAGCATCCAGCCGGTGCCGGAGGGCGCGTTCATCCTCTCCATGGACGTCACCGAGGCCAAGTCCGCCAACGAAGCCCTGCGCGCCGCTCGCAAGGCCGCGCTCGACCTCACCGAGGACGCGGTCGCGGCGCGGGCCCGCGCGCAGGCCGCCCGCGAGGAATGGGAGCACACCTTCAACGCGGTCCCGGACCTCATCGCCGTGCTCGACGCCCGCCACCGCATCCGGCGCGTCAACAAGGCCATGGCCGACCGCCTGGGCCTCTCGCCCGGAGACTGCGTGGGCCGGGCCTGCCACGAGACGGTTCACGGGAGCTCCCACCCGTTCGGCGCCTGCCCGCACGCCCTGACCTGCTCCGACGGCAAGGAGCATTTCGCGGAGGTCCACGAGGACCGCCTGCACGGCGACTTCCTGGTCAGCACCACTCCCATCTTCGACGAGGCCGGTCGGGTGACGGGAGCCGTGCACGTGGCGCGCGACATCACCGAGGCCAAGAAAGCCGAGGCCGAGCTGCGCGAGGCCGCCAAGCTGCGCACGGACCTCATCTCGCTGATCAACCACGAGTACGCCAACGGCCTGACCAACATGAGGCTGGCCCTGGCCCTGCTGCGCGGCACCGGCCGGCTGGACGCCAGCGCCAGCCACGCCCACGAGGTCATGCTGCGGACGTTGGATAAGCTCAAGGGCTACACCGAGAACTTCCTCAACCTGCACCGCCTGGAGTCCGGGACCTTCGACCTGTCCCTCCAGCCGACGTCCATCCGCTCCGTCCTGCTCGACGACCTGGTCACCTTGACCCCCCTGGCCGAAGCCAAGAAGCAGAGCCTGAGCCTGCAGACCGGGTTCCCGGAGGATCTGCCGGTCGCGGTCCGGGCCGACCCCGACTGCCTCTCGCTGATCATCAACAACCTGGTCACCAACGCGGTGAAGTACACGCCCGAGGGCGGGCGCATCGCCATCCGGGTCTCCGTGGAGAAGACCGTCCCCCCGCAGGTGCGCTTCTCCATCGAGGACACCGGCATCGGCCTGTCCGCCGAAGACCGCGAGCGCGTCCTCTCGGGCCCCTACCGCACGGAGGAGGGCAAGCAGTTGGCCAAGGGCTTCGGCGTGGGCTTGGTCCTGGTCCGCCAGCTCCTGCAGAAGCACGGCAGCCGGCTGGTAGTCGAAAGCGAGCCAGGCCGGGGCTCGCGCTTCTCCTTCTGCCTGCCCGTGTGGGCCGACGCCCCGTCTCCGAGCCCGCCTTCCAGAATGCTATCCTAGGTCCGGTGAACCTCCTCAAAGAAGTCCTGGAGCGGCAGGTCTACCCGGCCATGGGCTGCACCGAACCGGTGACGGTGGCCCTCTGCGCCGCGCACGCCGCCAAGCTCCTGGGCGAGCCCGCCCAGGAGGGCCTATTCCTGCTCGACCCCGGCACCTACAAGAACGGGATGGGCGTGACCCTGCCCAACACCGGAGGCCGCAAAGGCAACCTCCTGGCCGCGGCCCTCGGCCTGTCCATCCCCGGGCCGGCTTTGGACATGCAGATATTCCGGGGCGTCACGCCCGCGGCCCTGCGCAAGGCCCGGGGGCTCGTCGCCCGGCAGGCCGTCGAGCTGGGGGTCCTGCCCGGCCACCAGGGCATCCGCGTCGAGGCGCGGCTCAAAGGCCGCCGGCACAGCGTGGTCTGCGTCATCGCGGGCAGCCACACGGACCTGGTCCTGGCCGAGAGGGACGGCCGCACCATAGTCGATTCCGGCCTCGGCGCGGCCGCGCCGGACGCCCGCTACAAGGATCGCCTCAAGCGCTGCACGCTGGCGGACCTCGTGCGCCTGGCCGAGCGCATGGACGACAAAGACGCGGCCTGGCTGCGCCGCGGCGTGGAGATGAACCTGGCCGCCGCGCGGCAGGGCATGAAGCTCAAGAAGGTCGGCTTCTACCTGCAGGACCTGATGCGCAAGGGCTACCTGCTCGACGACGTCTTCTCGTCATCGAAGATCATGACCGCCTGCGCCACGGACCTGCGCATGGACGGCCGCGCCGTGCCCGTCATGTCCAGCGGCGAGAGCGGCAACCAGGGCATCGTGGCCATCCTGGTGCCCTGGAACGTGGGGCAGGCCTTCCGCGTGCCGGAGCGCACCGTGCTGCGCTCCATCGCCCTCTCCCATCTGCTCAACGCCTACGTCAAGCTCTTCACCGGCGGCCTGGCGCCCATCTGCGGCTGCGCCATCGCCGCCGGCGTGGGCGCCGCGGCGGCCATCGTGTACCAGCGCAACGGCCGCGACATCCCCGGGCTCACCCTGGCGGTCAACAACGTCATCAGCGACCTGGGCGGGATGCTCTGCGACGGGGCCAAGAGCGGCTGCGCCCTGAAGGTGGTCAGCTCCACGGACTGCGCCATCCGCTCCGCCTACATGGGCATCAACCACTACGGCATCACGGAGCAGGAAGGCTTCGTGGGCCGCAGCGCCGAGGAGACCATCCGCAACCTCGGCCGCATCTCCAGCGTGGGCATGGCCGCGGTGGACCACACCATCGTGGGCATCATGCTCGACAAGCAGGCCCGGCCCAGGTCCTGATCGGGCCTTGACGCCACGACTATACGGATGTATAATTACTCATGCGTATAGTTCAGGAGGCCCCATGCCCAGGCCGTCGCGCAACACCGACCAGCTCCTCATACGGGCCGGCCGCAAGCTTCTGCCGGAGACCGGCGTCTCGGGCCTGACCCTGCGCCGGGTCGCGGCCGCGGCCAAGGTCAACCTGGGGATGTTCCACTACCACTTCGGCGGCAAGCGCGAGTTCGCGCGCCGGGTCCTGCAGGAGATCTACGAGGACTTCTTCAAGGACTTCAGCATGGAGTCGGGCGGCGCGGCCCCGGCCCTCCAGCGCCTGCGCCGGGCCCTCATCATCCTGGCCCGCTTCGCCCGGGACAACCGCAAGCTCCTCCTCGCCATCGTCCGGGACGTGCTCGAAGGAGATCCGGAGGTCACGGGCTTCGCCAAGGCCAACATCCCCCGCCACGTGGGGATCATCAGCGGCTTGGTCCAGGAGTGCCAGCGCCGAGGCGAACTGAAGAGTCTGCCCCTGCCTCTGGCATTGTCTTTCCTGCTGGGAGCCACGGCCATGCCCAACGTCGCGCTGGGCATCATCGAGAAGTCCGCGGCCAAGACCCCCTTCGGCCTGACTCTCCCGGAGCTCTTCCCGGTCTTCGCCTCTGACCAGGCCATCGCGGCCCGGGTGGACCTGGCCCTGGCCGCTTTGGCAAAGGAGGCGCCATGAACGCTCTGCTCCTGGTCCTTGCCGTTCTGGGTCCATGCCGGCTCTGCGCCGAGCCGGCGCAGTTGCGCATCGGCCTGGATGCGGCCCTGGAAGCCGCGCAGCACAATTCAGCCCTCCTGCAAGCCGTTGAAGCCGACCGGCAGGCCGCCCAGAAACGCGCCTCAAGCCGGCAGAGTCTCCTTTGGCCCCGGCTCACGATGGACGCATCCTACAAGTACATCAGCGAAGTCCCGGCTTTGGCTGTGGCCGGGCGCACCCAGGCCTTGGGCGCCAACGACAACTACTCCTTGGGTCCGACCTTGAGTTGGACTCTCTGGGATCAGGGCGTCCTGCGCGAGGCCTGGCGCTCGGCTCAGGCCGTGTCCCGGGCCCGGGACGCGGACCTCAAAGCGACGGGGCTCCAGGTCCGCTTGAAGCTGCGCCTCGCCTATGCCCAAGCCCAGCTCGCCCTGGAGGCCGTGCGCAGTCTCGGAGATTCCCTGCGCCTGGCCCAATCCCAGCACGCGGACATCGCCAAACGTCTGCATGCCGGGGCCGCGAGCCGCACCGACTCACTCTCCGCCCACCAGGACGTGTTGGGGAGGCGGCGCCAGTACCGTCAGGCCCGCGCGGACCTGGCCGGGGCTCTGCGCGAGCTTTACGCCCTGATCGGCGAGGAGCCCGCGGCCGACCTTTCGTTGCCTCTCGACGCGTCGGCCGCGGCAGGGCTGCCGGCGGACGTGGAGCCCCCCTCCGTGACCGTCGCGCTCGACCTGCCGGAGGATTCGATGCAGTCCCTGGCCGCGGCCGAGGGTTGGCCGCAGGACCTGGCCCCCCCCGCCCTGAGCGCCTGGACGGCCCAGGCGGATTCCAGCCGCTTGGCCGCCCGCAGCCTCAGGGCCGGTCTGTGGCCCACGCTGCAGCTCAGCGCACGGACCAGCGCCGACTATCCCAACGGGCCGGTGCTGGAGACCATCAACCAGAACACCGTGGGTGTCTTCGCCAGCCTGCCCCTTTTCGAGAACGGCCGCACGCGGCGGCAGGCCGCCGAGCTCGAGGCGCAGGCCCGGGACGGCGACTGGCGGCGGGAGGCGGCCCGGCGGGACCTGGCCCGGGACTGGCTCAAGGCCAAGGACCAGCTCGCCGGCTTGAAAGCCCAGCGGGAGATCAACCGGCAGGCCGCCTCCGAGGCCCATGAGCTCTCCCGCCTCACCTACGAATCCTACAAGGCCGGGCGGGCGACCTACATCGAGGTCCAGTCCGCCAACCTGCGCGAGCTCGAAGCCCGGGTGCAATGCGCCCGGACCGACACCCAGCTCGTGATGCAGCTCGCCATCCTCGCCAGCCTTTCGGAAAAGGAGTGATCTCATGAGACCCAAAAGACTCGTCGTCGCGGGGGCCGTCGCCGTCGCTCTGCTCGCCGCCTGGAAGCTCCTCGGCGGGCGCGAGTTCCTCTACGCCGGCACCGTGGAGGCCACGGAAGTGGACATCTCCTCGCGCCTGAACTCGGTCATCGCCGCCTTCGACGCGGCCGAAGGCCGCCAGGTGCGCGCCGGGGAGTCCTTGGTGCAGCTCGCCTGCGAGGACGTCAAGCTCGCCGCAGGCATCGCGGAGCGCGACTACAAGCGCGCCCAGGAACTGCGGCGCAGCGGAGTCATGCCCCAGGAGAGCTACGACCGCTTCCTCAACAAGCGTGATGACGCGGCTTTGAGGCTCGACTGGTGCGCGATCAAGGCGCCCATGGACGCCGTGGTCCTGGCCACTTACCATGAAGCCAATGAGCTCGTCAGCCCCGGCACGAAGCTGTTGACTTTGGCCGACCTGCGCGAGGTCTGGGCCATCGTGTACGTTCCGGGGCCGCTGCTGGCCAAGCTGTCCTTGGACATGCCGGTGGAAGCGCTCCTCCCCGAGATGAAAGGCCGCGTCTTCAAGGGCCGCGTCAGCCATATCCACTCCGAGGCCGAGTTCACGCCCAAGAACGTGCAGACGCGGGAGGAACGCACGCGGCTGGTCTTCGGCGTCAAGGTCAGGTTCCCCAACCCGGACGGGGTCCTCAAGCCCGGGATGACCGTGGAGGTGCGCCTGCCCAAGGCTTGAGCTGAGGCGACCGCCATGGCGATGCTCGGCATGGAAGTCCGCGGCCTGCGCAAGCGCCTGGGGCCCAACCAGGCGCTGGCCGGGGTGTCATTGGACTTCTCCGCCGGGCTCCTGCACGGCATCATCGGGCCGGACGGCGCCGGCAAGACCACGCTCCTGCGCACCCTCATCGGACTCCTGCGGCCCGACCAAGGCGAAGTCCTTTACACGCAGGAGGGCTGGCCGGCTGACTTCGCCGCGGTCAGGCCGTTTTTGGCCTACATGCCGCAGCAGCAGAGCCTCTATCCCGACCTATCCGTGGCCGAGCACATGGACTTCTTCCGGGACCTCTACCGCCTTCCCGCCGAGGTCTACCGGGCGCGGGCCGAAGAGCTCCTGCGCATCACCAGGCTGGAGAAGTTCCGCGACCGGCGCGCCGGACAGCTTTCCGGAGGGATGTACAAGAAACTCGGATTGATGTGCGCGCTGCTGCAATCCCCGGCTGCGGTGCTCCTCGACGAACCCACCAACGGGGTGGACCCCATCAGCCGGCGCGAGTTCTGGGAGCTGCTCTACCGCCTGGCCGAGCAGAAGGTTCTGGTGGTCATAGCCACCGCTTACATGGACGAGGCCGAACGCTGCGCCCGGGTGCATCTGCTGGACTCCGGAGAGGTCCTGGCCAGCGGCGAGCCCCGCGCGGTCCTGCAAGAGGCCAAGACGAGCAGCTTCGAAGAGATATTCCTCAAGCGTGAGGGAGGGCCACGTGCCTGAAGCCTCCCCGGCCATCGAGACGCGGGACCTCGTCATCCGCTTCGGCGAGTTCACGGCGGTAGACGGCGTCTCCTTCACGGTTCGGCGTGGAGAGATCTTCGGCTTCCTGGGCGCCAACGGAGCCGGCAAGACCACCACCATCCGCGCCCTCTGCGGCCTCCTGGCGCCCACCTCCGGGGAAGTCCGGGTGGCCGGCCTGGATTTCTCGGACGGAGGCAACGCGATCAAGGCCAAGGTCGGCTACATGTCCCAGAGGTTCACCCTCTACAACGACCTGAGCGTGGCCGAGAACCTGGACTTCGCGGCCGGCCTGCGCAAGCTGGACCCGGAAGCGGCGCGCGCGCGCACCCGGGAGCTGCTCGGCTTCATCGGCTTCGACCATCCCCTGGACGCCATGGTGCGCGACCTGCCCGGCGGGCTCAAGCAGGAGCTGGCCCTGGCCGCAGCCATATTGCACGACCCCGAGATCATCTTCCTCGACGAGCCGACCGCCGGGGTGGCCCCGGCCGCGCGGCAGCGGTTCTGGGGGCTCATCCGCAGGCTCACCGGCTCCGGCAAGACCGTGCTCGTCACCACCCACTACATGGACGAGGCGGAGCAGTGCGGACGCATCGCCCTCATGCGCGCGGGCCGGCTCATCGCCCTGGACGCGCCGGAGGCGCTCAAGTCCCAGGCCTTTCCCGGACCCATGCTGGAGGCGGCGGGCGAGGATCCGCAGGCGGTGGCCAAGCTAGCCGGCCACGAAGGGGTCCTCTCGGTCCAGCCCTACGGCATGCGCTGGCACCTGAGCCTCAAGGACGAGGCCGCCGCAGATAGCCTCACGGGCGTCCTCCCCCCCGGGCTCACGCTGCGGCGCATCGCGCCGTCTCTTGAGGACGTGTTCATACGCCTGGTGGAGGGAGGCGAGCGATGAAGGTCGATTTCTCCCCGGGCCGGGCTCTGGCCGTCGCCCGCAAGGAGATCCGCCACATCCTGCGCGATCCCTTCACTCTGGCGCTGGCCCTGGGCCTGCCCCTGGTCCTGGTCGTGTTCTTCGGCTTCGCCATAGACTTCGACGTGCGCGACATCACGCTCGTGGTCCGCGACTCGGACAAGTCCCGCTTATCGCGGCAGTTCGCGGACATTTTCGCGAGCTCCGGGTATTTCCGGGTCGTCGAGCCGGCCCCGGGCAGCGGGGTCCTGCGCGAGCTGGACACGGCGCGCGCCAGCGGCGTCCTGCTGATCAAGCCGGACTTCGCCAGCCGCTTGGCCGGCGGACGCACGGCGCAAGCCCAGTTCGTCCTGGACGGTGCGGACAACACCCGCGCCAGCGCCATCCTGGGCTATCTGCCGGGCATACTGCGGGCGGCCCGGAGCAGGCTCGGCCAGGACGCCCCGGCCGAGCGCATCACACTGTCTACGCGGTTCCTCTACAACCACGAGCTCAACACGCGCTGGTTCGTCATCCCGGGCCTGGGGGTCATCGTCATGGGCCTGCTGGCCATCATGCTGACGGCCCTGACCGTGGCCCGCGAATGGGAGAACGGCTCCATGGAGCTCCTGCTCTCCACGCCGGTGCGGCCCTGGGAGATCATCCTGGGCAAGCTCGCTCCCTATCTGGCCTTGGGCCTGGTCGGCGCGGTGTTCATCTATCTCGCGGCGCGGCTGGGCTTCGGGGTCCCCTTCCGCGGCAGCCACCTGCTCTACTTCCTGCTCTGCCTGCTGTTCTTGACCGCGAGCCTGGCCCAGGGCCTGCTCATCTCGGTGGCGACCCGCCAGCAGCAGCTGGCCATGCAGCTCTCCATCATCACGGGCCTGCTGCCCTCGCTGCTGCTCTCCGGCTTCGTCTTCCCCATCGAGAGCATGCCGGCCTTCTTCCAGTACTTCACCTCCATCCTCTCACAGAAATGGTTCATGATGATATCGCGCGGCCTCTTCCTCCAGGGCTCCGCAGCGCTGGACCTCGCCCGGCCCATCCTGGGGCTGAGCGTCATCGCGGCTTTCCTCCTGGCCATGGCGGCGAAACGCTTCAAGCGGGACCTGGAGCCATGAACCGGACCATCCTGGCCTTCATCCGCAAGGAGCTCAGCCAGAGCCTGCGCGACCCGCGCATGCGGCTGGTCATCTTCGTGCTGCCCATCATACAGATGACCGTGTTCGGCCTGGCCATCTCGACCGAGATACGCGGCATACGCCTGGCCGCGGTCCATGCGCCGGCGGACGCCGCCGCCCGGCAGCTGGCGGACCGGTTCTACGCCTCCGGCTGGTTCGTCCCCGCGGCCGCAGACAGCCAGGATCCCTACCGGCTCATCGCCTCAGGCCGAGCGGACGCGGTCCTGGTCGCTCCGACCGGCGGCCTGACCAAGGCCTTGGGACGCGGCCCCGCCCCTGTGCAGCTGCTCGTCAACGCGGCCAACGCGACGAAAGCCCGCAGCATCGAGTCCTATGCCGCGGCTGTCATCTCCCAGGCGGCAGCGCCGCGCCGCCGTCCGGCAAGCGCCCCCCCTCCCGGGATCTCGCTGGACGTGCGCGTCCTCTACAACCCGGCCATGGAATCCTCCCTCTTCATGGTTCCGGGCGTGATGGGCCTGATCCTGTGCCTGGTGACCATCATCCTGACCAGCATGTCCTTGGCCAAGGAGAAGGAGCTGGGGACCTTCGAGACCATCCTCGCGGCCCCGTTGCAGACCTGGGAGATCCTGTTGGGCAAGACCATCCCCTATTTCCTCCTGGGCCTGGCCGACGCGGTCCTGATCCTGGCCGCGGCCGTGGTCATCTTCAGCGTGCCGGTCCAGGGGCCGCTGTGGATGCTGGCCTTGGCCACGGTCGTCTTCGTCATCACCACGGTGGGCGTGGGGACATTGGTCTCGACCATATCGGCCAACCAGCAGCAGGCCATGCTGGGCAGCTTCCTCTTCCTGTTCCCGGCCGTGCTCATGTCCGGGCTCATGTTCCCCATCGAGAACATGCCGCCGGCCATCATGTGGGTGGCGCAACTCAATCCCCTCAAGTATTTCGTGACGCTCATGCGCGACATCATGCTCAAGGGCGGCAGCGGCCAAGTCTTCGCCTACAACCTGTCCGTGCTCGTCCTCATGGCCGTCGTCGTGGGCGCGACGAGCTACCGCCGATTCCGGCAAAGGCTGAATTGAGCCGGCCGACGCCTACCTGCCGACGGCCAGCATGACGCCGATCAAACAGCCCCAAAGGACGGTGACATACGGATTGCGCGTGAACGGACAGGAACCGTCAGGGCAACCCACGGCTCGATACCATCCATAGCCGCACGCCCCTCCCCCCGCCGCAAAAAGGACCAGCCTAAGGATCATGACGCGACCTCCATCCTATCCTTTGGATGCCGGCACGGTGAAAAGGATTCAGCCGACCCGGGCGAGCCGCCTGCGCAGCCGGCCGCGCAGGCCGGCGGAGAGCGCCGCGCGGGGCTGGCGCTTGAGCACCCCCACGGTCTTGCGCAGGGTGTTGATGAAGGCCACGCAGGGCTTGCAGCCCTTCATGTGCGAGTCGATGTGCCGACAGATGGCGGGGTCGAGGTCGCGGTCGAGGTAGTCGGAGAGGTGCCTCAGCATCTCCCGGCACTTCATCGCGCCACCGCCTTGTCCAGACGGTCCCGCAGGAACAGCCGCCCGCGGTGCAGGCGGGATTTGACCGCGGCCACGGAGAGCTTCATGACCTTGGCCGTCTCTTCGGCCGAAAGCCCCTCTATGTCGCGCAGGACCACGACCAGGCGGTAGTCCACCGGAAGGTCCGCCAAAGCGGCCTCGACCGCCTGGCGCAGGGCTTTCTTGCGGGACAGCTCTTCCGGGCCGTCGGACCAATCCCGGAATTGGTCGCCGGAGGACGGGTCCGGCTCGTCGTCATGATGATGAGGATGGTCGAGTATAGGGACCACGGGTTCCGCTCGCTTCTTGCGCAAGCGCATCCAGCAGAGGTTCGAGGCGATGCGGTAGAGCCAGGTGCCCAGGTTGGAGTCCTCGCGGAAAAGCGAGAGCTTCTTGAACGCGGTCAGGAAGGTCTCCTGGTAGACGTCCTCGGCCTCGGCGGGCATGCCGGCGCAAACCTTGTGGGCCAGGTTGAAGATCCTGTCCTCGTAGCGGGAGACCAAGGCGGAGAACGCCTTTCCGTCACCCTTCTTGCTCCTGGCGATGAGCTCCGCCTCGGGCTCCACGCTCACTCCTGCGGCGCCGCGGTCTTGAGCCGGAAAGAGAAGGTGGCGCCCTGGCCCGGCTCGCTCTGCACCCAGATCATCGTGCCGTGGATGTTGGCGATCTCCCGGGCGATGGCCAGCCCGAGCCCGGTGCCCTGCTCGTGCACCGCCACGGCCGAGTTGGCCCTGAAGTACTCGTCGAAGATCTTGCCGATCAGATGCTTCTCGATGCCGATGCCGTGGTCCTGGACGGATATGTCCACTTGGCCCGAATCGGTCGCGGCCGCGGCCGCGACCCGGATCTCGGAGCCGTCCGGAGAATAGTGGATGGCGTTCTCGAGCAAGGTCGAGAGCAGGATCAAAATCTGGTTGCGGTTGCAGCTCACCCCCACCGGCGGCAGGGGCGCCACGGCGATCCGGATCTTCCGGCTGGCGGCCAGGTCCGTGAAGTGCCGGACGGCCGAGGAGATGATGCCCTCCAGCGGGGCCTCCTCCATCTTGATGTTCTCCCGGACCACGGACTTGAGATTCGCCAATTCCAGCATCTCCTTGATGGCCTCGCTGAGCAGCATGCAGCGCTGCTGCATCTTCAAGACGATCTCCCGGGTGCGGGGCTCGATGCGGCCCACGTAGCCTTCGAGGATCAGGTCGATGTAGCTTTGGATGGCGGCGAAGGGCGCCTTGAGCTGATGGGTGGAGTGCATCAGATAGCGCGTCTTCTCGTTGTTGATCTGCTGGAGCGTCGCGTTGGCCTGCGCCAATTCCCGCGTGCGCTCCTGCACGCGGCGGTCCAATTCCAGGTTGTAGGCGCTCAGCGTGTCGGAGACGCCTTGCTGGAGGTCGAGGAGGTGGAAGATGATCTTCGCGTCCTCGGAGCCGATCACCCGCGCGTGCGGATGCTTCAAGGCCAGGATCCTGTCGTAGACCGCCTGGCTCCCGGTGGCCTCGAAGATCAGGCCCACCTTCTCGTCCCGGCAGACCGCCTCCAGGTCCTGGTCCTGCGCGATGCCGTGCTCCCGCGCGGCCTTCATGCCCGGGGCGTCGGGGTCGACGTCGCAGACGTGCCGGATGACGATGTCCGGCATCTTGAGCAAGGTCTCCAGGATGGCGGTCCCGCCTTTGCCGGCGCCCACCACGGCGATCACATCCTTCTTCATGGCGCGATGTCCCTCCGAAAAAGCTACCATAAATACCGAAAAATTGCACAATATTCCTTGCCGGCCGGGGCATAAGCCGGCGGAGGGCTCATGAAAAAGATCTACATCGTGGATGACGACCGGAACATCGTCGAATCCATACGCATCGTCCTGGAGGCTCACGGCTACGCGGTGGCGGCCCAATACGACGAGAAGGACGTGGTCGCCAACCTCGCCGCCCAGAAGGCCGACGCCGTGATCCTCGACGTCATGTTCCCCGAGAACCCCGACGCCGGCTTCGAGATCGCCCGCCAGCTCCGCGGCGACCAGCGCACCGCGAAGGTCCCCATCCTCATGCTCTCGGCCATCAACGAGAAAGGCGTCTACGCCGGCACGTTCTCCAACAAGGACCGCGACGACTCCTGGCTGCCCATCAACCAATTCATCGAGAAGCCGATCAAGCCCAAGCAGTTGCTGCAGATCCTGGAGGCGGCCCTGAAGGGGACGCCGCAGCCGAAGGCTTGAGCCGCCGGGCGGCCTGGAGCGGTCGGGCCCCATGAGCGACCCGCAGCGCACGCGCCGCCGGGTCCTGGCGCTCCTGTTCCTGGTCCTGCCCTTCTGCATCATCTACCTGACCGGCCTGCCCCGCGCCGTCAGCCGGGCGGTCGCGATCGGCTGCTACGTCGTCCTGGTCCCGCTGATCGCTCTTTGGTCCGGCTTGGACACGCGCACCAGCGTCTTCGGGTCCGACAGCAGGCTCAACGAACCGCAATACGCCGGCACCGCCAAGGTCCTCGGGTTCCTCGTCCGCCTCATCTGCGTCGGCTTCGGCATCATCTTCGGCTGGCACTTCACGGCGCCGTTCAGCGGCGGCATCTACGACTGGTGGCGCGGCGACAAGCCCGTCGCTGTCCGCGGTCCGATCCAGCGCAACCCGAGCCGCGAGGACCTGGCGCCTTTGATCCAATACATGACGTTGGGCCCGGACCACTACTACCTGATGTTCTCCATCGAGCCTTGCCTGAAGCCCGGCGTGGAAGTCGAGATGCTCGTCCTGCGGCGCTCCCGACTCGTGCTGGAGTGCAAGCCCCTGGCGCGGGAGGCGCAGAGATGAATCGGCCGCTGACTGCGATCGTGCTCTGGGTCTGGGCGGGCTCGGCCTCTGCGGGGCAGGGTGAGCTGGCCGAGACGGTCGCGTGGTTCAAGGCTTCGGTGCCGGCCGCGCGCAAGGTCGTGGCGCCGCCCGCCAATGCCGCAGCGCTGTCCAGCGCCGCGCGGGTGGCGGTCAAAGTCTACGATGAACATCTGCCCGCGGCCTACCGCAAGGCGATCGCTAACAGCGCCCGGCCCGCCTGGAACGAGATGAATGCCTGGTATAGGATGGCATCTCAGGAAGTCATGCTGATGGCCAAGGAGGCCGAACGGCTGAGCCAGGCCTGCAAGACGCTCGACGACAGGACGCAGGCCGGCGCGGCCGCCCAAGCCGCCCTGGAATCCGCCCGAGGCTTCCTGAGATTCATCGACGAGACCCCCTGGCCTGAGCCCCTACGCCCGCCGATGACCCACGAGGTGCGCGCGGCCCAGGTCCGGGCCATCGAGCGCTGGCGGGCGCTGGCGGACTGCTGCGCGCCGAAGCCGTCCCGGTAAAGCCTGATCAAAGAACACCGCTCATCAGATCCACGGGTTCGACAGCGACATGCTCCAGCAGTCTGTCAGACGCGATGTGGCAGCAATACCCCTCATCGATCAGCAGCTTCTTTATGAACCATGTCGTCCCATAGAGGAGCGCCGCACCCTCCTTGATGACCACTTGTTCCAAAGGCGCCAAGAGACCTTTCCCATAGCCCTTCAGAACGGCCTCTTTCTGGGTCCAGCAATCGAAAAAAAAGCCGCTGGCATGATCGGCATCATATTTCTCGCGCAGATTCGCGACCTCAGGGAGGTATCGCGAAAAAGCCCCTATATCGACAGCACGGATCTTCTCGATATCTATCCCGACCGCTCCACTGCGGGTCACTGCCAAGACCACCATTCCCCCCGAATGGGAAATACTGAATTCCGGCCCTCCCGGGATGCACGGCTTGCCATATCGGGTGACTCCCAGCGATCGCCATTTTTGCATCCCCGCATCAGGAAAGCCCATCCGCAAGGCCCTCAACAGAAGCAATCTGCCAAAAAGGGCCGCCTGCCTGTCTTGCCAACGCTTGTAGCGCAGGATCGAGGCACGGGCCCCGGGGGGCATCATGGCAAGATACTCATGCTCAAGACTGCAGGAAACAGCGCTCCCAGAACGGGCCGAATATATCTGCGCGCTATTCCCAAGTAAAGGCTTCGTCACTGTCTAAGCGGGCCGGTCGAGGCTCTTCGTCGTCGAGGTCCTGTCTGCATCCATGCTGGCCTTAAGTATCACAGACATCTCCGCTCTTGTCAAGGCGATGACGCCTGGAGTCATGCCGCTCCGCCTTCGCCGGTTGTCCCCCTCCGAAGAAAAATGTAGAATCTACCGTCGCTAATCCGCTACCGGTTGGGTGGCTGAGCGGTCAAAAGCAACGGTCTGTAAAACTCCCTGGCCAGATTTCCCCAATCACGTTTTTCCCTTTCTAAATCCTGTATTTTTCAACAACAGGTCAGTGAGGCTCAGTCCCCAAAAGGTGTGCCAATTGGTGTCAAAAGGGGCCAATGTGGACGCAGAGTGGACACTTTTTGGACACCAGTCCTCCCCGTAGACCGCGTCCGCATTCGTCATCATATGCCGCATGTGGGAAGCGTATCGCGAGGTGGTCCAGCAGTATCCAAGGCTGCCTCTGGCCGCGGAGCGGCGGCTAATCGCCCTGGCCCAAAGAGGCGTAAAGGCGAGCCAAGATGAACTCGTCTTGCGGCATGTCGGCTTCGTGATTTGGCGGCTCTGCAAAAAGGTCTTCCGCCCGCACCTGCAGCGCCATGGAGAGGACATGCTCTCTGCGGCGATCCCGTTGCTGTATCAGAAGGTCTGGACCTACAACCTGAATTACCGGGACAGAGACGGGAACAAAAGGCCTGTCCGATTTTCGTCCTACATCTGGAAGCGCATTGATGGATTCGCTATTGATTTCTTGAGGAGCGAGAAGAGAACAGCAGTGCTCAATGAGGCGTGTCTTGCCGATGAATCCCGTTGATTTCAGGGTTCTTCCGCCCGGCGAGGACCTTGAGCCTTGAACTGACAGACCAGAGCGCCTGTCATCTCTGCCGATGCCATTGAGTTATTTCCCCCCCATCTCGGAATCCGATCCCGGCATGCACCCCCCATCGTGGTGCGCGGCATTGTCCGCCAGCCGGTTGAGCTTCACGCCGCAATGGCGGCATTCGTACTCCGGTGCGGACTGCTCAGCAGCAGCGAGTTCCTCGATGGTCCGCGGCGTGAAGTCCCACACGTCCACTCCAACGTTGATGATCCACCCGAGTCGCAGCCACTTCTCATGGACGTGTCCACATAGGAGCTTTTGCTGAGTCCGCATCGGCTTGTGCTGAAGCAGCCAGCCGTTCCATTCGAGATTTTGGTGAACCTCGCTGAAGCCCGCTTCGAGCATGCGCTGCGGGCTGCGATCATGGCTGCCGATTATGAGGACCTTCCTGGCTCCGTTGAGTCGGCCGACGATAGCTGACCAGTCTGAAGGCCTTCCCATGGCAAAATCGCCCAGGTGATAGACCGCGTCCTCCGGCCTGACCACGGCGTTCCATCGGGCGATCATCTCTCGGTCCATCTCCTCCGCGGAACTGAAGGGCCGCCCGCAGTACTTGATGATGTTGGCGTGGTTGAAGTGCGTGTCGCTGGTGAAGAAGACCTTGGCCATGTGCGTCGCCTATAACCCCAACTTGCTCTTGAGTTCGAACAGTTGGTCCCGGTGCTTCGTCTTATTCATCTTCCGGATATTCTGCAGCTTCCATTGGATGGCCGGCATGTTTTCGATGCCCGGCAGACCCATAAGATCCCAGTCCGGCTGGCCTTCCTTGATCGAGACAAGGAATTTCCTCTCCGCGTCCGTGAGGTCGGCCCGCAAACGGACGATAAGCCTTTCACGGGTTTCAACCAACTCCTCGTACGTCACGGGCTCATCCGTCATTCCAAGGAACTCCGAATCATAGACGGCTCTCATGTCCTTGCGACTGGGATCGATGAGCTCGTGCATGGGGCGGTCGTGGCTCGCCAGGTAGACCACGAAGCCCTTCCTGATTCCCGCTGTGAGCCCTTCTCCGGCCAAGAGGAGCTTGACGTCGAAGAGGTCCCTCGGGTGCTGCCTGTCCAAAGCGGCGCAAATCTTTCCCCCATACAGGTCGGAGTCCGCCGCTATCCGGGCGAGAACCGCAAGGCCGAACTTGTTCTCGACCTTCGCCGACAGCGCACGCTCGACCGGGGGTTCGATGGTCCCCCGGATCACCGTGTTGGGTTCGATCTTGACTTGCGCGCCGTCACCCCGCACGACCAGCTTGAACAAATGGCCGGCGCTCAGGCTCTCATGGATCGCGGCGCCCGGGATGGCCTTGCCGATGCCCGCTTTGATTCTCTGGAGGGCCTCCCCGATTCCGCCGAGAGCTTCATCTCGCGGGCTGATCGGCACATAGGTCAGATCGATGTCCACCGAGATCCGCGGCATGTCGCGCCGGAAGAAATTGATCGCGCTGCCGCCTTTGAGCGCGAAGCATGTCTCCTTGGCCACGTGCGGGAGGATGCGCAGCATCAGCCGCGCCTGTTCAAGGTACGGACTTTTCATGTCGCAGTCCTCTCCTGTTCGCGGCGCCGGAACGGCACGGTTATCAGGTACTTCGGGTCCAAGTGGCCGTGCTTAGCGAGCATACGCTTGCCTTTCCCCAGGTTGACTCTCTTGAGGTCGAGCTTAGCCGCCCAGGAATGCTCGCACAACTCGGCCAACAGGAGGAAGAGCCGCTTCGCCTTCACCGAGCGGCAGGCTTCCAACAATCCCTGCACCAACTGGGGCCTCAATGTGGTCAGGCCTTCCATCAAGAGCTTCGCCTCGTCGAATGACTCCTCCCGAGGCACCTGGTCGAGGAACTCGAGTATGGCCCGCTCCGGAGCGGACAGCAGTATCGAGTAGCCGCTCATGTCCTTGGGAGTCAATCCTTCTTCCGGGCCGTTTTGGAACAGGTTCGTCGCGGTATGCCGGACTTTGACACCCCAATCGCGCCTCGCAAACCACGCCGGAAGCCTTCGCCTGGGCGGGCCAAAGAGAGAAACGACCTCTCCCTGGCCCACGGGCAGATAGTGGCCATATCCTTGAAGCTGCAATGCCGTCTTGCCTCCGCCGTGGATGGGCAGGCCGAGTTGCTTCTGCACCGCATAAAGAGCGCCGGTCCACTCCACGCTTTCGTTGAGCCGCGCGTAGGCACCGCGGCCTATGCGGCGAAGCCAATGAGAGCGGCAGTAGCGATCCGCCAGTTGCCGCGATATCCCCTGTTTCTCAAGCCATGATTGAACGGCTACAGCCCCCTTGGGCCATGTACTGAGCAGCTCTGGAAGTTTGCCGTGCTTTTCTGGATTTTTCATGGTTAGTTTATATTTGGTCTATTGCGACAATCCAAGATATACAAATAGCATTAAATGTAAACCTGCTCGATAGATTTAGTTTATTAAGAACATCATTTGACAATCCAAGATTGTCATAAAGAGATATTATTAAACTTAGCAGATGATTATGAATCTGTCAAGAGCGCGGTCTTGCTCGATTGCGGACGGCGTCCCCGTCTGCGTCGAGTTCCCTTTATGCCGACCAGGCCGGAATGACTTTGGCGCCGTCCGGGATGATCGCCAGGTGGCCGTGAAGCAGGCGAGCTGCTCGCTCGTATTTGCTCAATAGATGGTCGGAGCCGGGCTTCTCCAGTTTGGAGATGTACCTCTGTTTGACGCATAGCTTGGCTGTTGACGGCTTCGTCATCTGGCGGCTCTGCGAGAGGGTCTTCCACCCACACCTGGAGCGCCATGGAGAAGACATGCTCTCGGCGACCATCCCGGTGCTCTATCAGAAGGTCGGGACCTACAACCTGAACTATCGGGACAGGGCCGGAAACAAACGGCCCGTCAGGTTCTCTTCCTATGTTTGGAAACGGATCGATGGGCTCGCTATCGATTTTCTGAGGCATGAGAGCCGCATGAGAGGACGGCTCAAAGAAGATTGCCTGGCCGACAACGACGATTAGGGCTTATGCGGCTCGGGCTCGCTCGTATCCTCTTGCGAAGGCCTTAAGGAGTTCGAGCGTCGCTGCTCTCTTCTTCTTGTCCGCATCCTCATCGAGCCCCCGGCCCGCCGCCGCGTCCATGAACGGTGAGTAGAGGTCTTGCGATTCTTTGAGGAACTTGCTGACTGCCTCCCCAGCCTCCTTGGAAGCCAGTTGCCCGACCTCTAGACCGAGCAGCGCAGCCCCAGCAGCCGCATAGTCGATGGCCTCGCCGCCCAGCCTGGCCGCGGCATCGAAGCGCCGCGGGTCTTCGGCCCCTGAGGCATAGTGCTCAAGCCAGTAGCAGATATCGACCGCGTCGTTGCGGTAGCGGACATCCTGTCGTTCTCGACGGTCTAGGAAGGCGATGATTTTGAGCAGCATGAAGCCTGGGACCGAGATGATGGGCACCACCGGGGCTCCCTTCCTCACCTTGGCGCTGGCCGCCTCGCAGACTTCCTTGAAGCCGATGACGTTCATCTCGAATTCCGAGTCAGGCCAGCGGAACTTGCCGGCAGGAGCAACCCCTTCCCCATACGGTATGAGGTCCACCATGACCTCGCCCCTGAACAGCCGGTGCTCTATCTTGGGATGCCGCTCGAAATCCTTGGCGATGAGAGCGGCGCGGATCTTGCGGAAGGATTCCCAGTCTGGGACAGGCAAGGCGAAGTCAGCGTCGTTGGTCCTTCGAAATGCCGGGAAGTCGGCGCCGACTTCAGGACTTAGCTCCGAGATGAGCGCGCCGATAAGGACGCTTTTGACCCCAAGGCCTTCAGCGGTCTGATGGACATCCAGGACGGCCTTCTTGAGCTTGCTATCCAAGATTTCCCTCCGGCCCGAGCCACTTATCGTAAATCATCCGCGCGGTCTCTACTTCCCGCGGCCCCCCCTCATTCAGCAGGTCTGCATAGACCAAGAGGGGCGTGGCAAGAGGGAATTCCTGGGCTGCTTGCTTGGCTATAGCGGTATCGGCAAAGAGTCTGAGCAAGGTCAGGTTGCCGTTTTTGTCGGGCAACAAGGGCTCCATTTTTTTCAAGTGCTGCTCTGCCTGCTCATCTACGAACAATGTGACATTGTCCGGCTCAAGATGTCCGGTCAACTGCTTTGCAGCCATGCCGCCAGTGACGGCCCAGCGCGCCTGCGTGTTCATCAGGACTTGCTGGGTAGCCCCCAAGATCACCTTCGGTTGGAATCTTCTATGCCGATACCGCCCGATCAGGCATGCCGGCCGCAGCTTGAGGGCATAGCCGCGGACAAAGGTCTCCACTAGTTCCTTTGCATCGCCGAGGCGCCGCTCCCGGCCCGGCCCCGGCAGCAGCAATCGCGCAAGCATCAGTTCCCGCATGACTTTGTGGGCCGTAGCTAGAGCGACATTGGCCTGCTCCGCGATGACGCGAAGGGGCTCCTTGAGGACCTGGGGCTGAGTCAGCAGCAAGTGACAAATCTTCAGCCCGCCAGCTTCCACGATCCTGCCCGGCTCGGGAGCAAGGCGAGCCTCCGGGCGTTTGCCTCTGATATCGATAAGGAGCTGCGGAGGATGCCGGAAATAGGCATTTCCGAGCGTGTCTGCGAAATCGACACCGGCCTCCCGAAGCTCCTGGGCAACCGCTTCCGGAATCCATTTGGCGAGAATCACGATTCCGGCGTTCTTGCCGGCATAGGCGCGTGCCTGGAGCACGGCGTTGAGCGCCTGGGCCCTGGTGGCGATGTTCGTCTTGCATTCGCCGACCAACTCTATCCGCGGCTGGGTTGGGAGGACCAGCTTTACGTCCGGTCCCCTTTGTCCAGTCGGCTGGATATGGGCGATGACCTGCTTGCCTAGCAAATGTCTGATATTTTCCAGGCACCCATGGATTATTTCGTTCGTCATATCAGCTCCGTTCATTGTCAATGAACAGCGTAATGCATCGAACACACTTTGTCAAGGCCCTAAGCCAGCCGGGGAAACCCCACAGAACGGCGGCAGCCGCATCAAGGAACGGCCAAAGCTTGATCCTCGCCGTCCACCTGAGTTCTTGCCCCTTATCCCGCCGGTTGCCCCAATGCTACACTGTGGGCTGCAGCGCGGTATATTCCGTTATCTCTGAGGCTTCAAGGCCAGAATAGAAATTGAAGTCCAGAGTTCAGCCAAGCCTGTCGCGGCGAGTTAATCAAGCCCTAAGGCGACCCAAAACGCGACGGCCGCATCATAAGGGGCATATTGCCCACGACAACTCACTCTAAACCGCGCGACAAACACGCATCCTCCATGAACTTGGCCTCAGCAGTCGCGGCGACCACGCCGCTCTGGGCTATCTCGGCTTTGAGCGCGTGCAGAGGCGGGAACGACTTGACGACCCATGCCTTGACGGTAGCAGGCTTCCCGCAACGCACGGGAGCTACATACTTGAGGTTCAACTCGGCGGTCAGGGCGGCCAAGCCCTGGGAAAAGAGGCAGTTGGTCATGGCACTGTCGATGACCGAAGCGATGACGCCGCCGTGAAGATAGCCCTTGTAGCCCTCGAATCGGAAGTGGCAGAAGAATTCGGATGAGACCATCCCCACCCGCTCGACCTCAAACTTCAGCTTGAACCCTACAGGGTTCTTGGTCCCGCAGAGCAGGCAGGTGTTATGAAGCGATTCCTGCGTCTTTGCGTGCAGCTTTCGCAGTCTCTCGTTATCGCCTAATGGCATCCGCCCTTGCCATGGTGGCCGCAAGCCATCGTCGCATCAGCTTCCTTGAGCTTTCCCGCGTTGATGGCCGCGACGGTCGCTTCGACCGTGGGCTCGGTGCTGATATAGACCTTGATCCCGGCGGCGTTGAGCCCGCGGATGGCCCCCATGCCGATGCCGCCCACGGCCACGGCGTCCGGCTTGGATTCGCCCACGGCCTTGAGCGGATTGCACATGCCGTGCTCGTGCACGACATTGCCGTTGTCGATGATCTCGCATTTCAACGTCTTGCTGTCGCAGACTGTGAAATAGGGCGCGCTTCCGAAATGCCCGTAGACTTCGGCCTTGAGCCCTTCCTTGGTACCCGTCGGTATGCAGATTCTCATCGTGTTCTCCTTGCGAGTCTTCCGATTTCGGAAAGCCAGAGGCCCCCGTTGCGTGAGCCGTACCGGCCCCCCTTCTATCCTCAATGCTTTCCCGTGCGCCAACGCGTCGGCGATCTTCCGGTGGGCCGAAGCCAGGATGAGCCCCACGGTCTGCCGGGACACGTTCATCCTCCGCGCAGCATCGGCCTGCTGCAGACCGCGCAGGTCCACCAGGCGGATGGCCTCGAGTTCGTCGAGCTTCAGCCGGACTTCGTCCAGGTCGGTCAGCGGGATGCCCCGCGGCTTGAAGTAGCAGGCCTGGGGTCCGCCGTCGATGTTGCGGCATTTGAGAGGTCTTGGCATTATTGGCCTATGCCAATTATAGAGGATATCCAGTCAGCCGTCAACCTGGAACCGCCAGGGTGGAGCGCTGATCTTCCCCCTGATTCCCGACCAAGCTGAATTGGAGAATCCGGTGTCCTTGGATAATGCCACGGTCTTTGCGCCTAGGAGCGGGCGCAAGGAGGCAGGGCCGAGCATGCAGTTCAAGTTGCGCCGCCAATGATCCCCAACCGTTTCTCGTCGACGATTTGCGGCAGCGCTCCTATTCTGTGTATCATATCCACATTGGGCCCGTCGGCGATCGAGTGCCCGAAGTGGATACTTTTTGGACACTCGGCCAAAAATGTGAATTTTTGGCAAATTCGTAGTTGTTAAATTGTTCTTTAATTAGCAGTAGAAGTTCACACGGTTGGGTGGCTGAGCGGTCAAAAGCAACGGTCTGTAAAACCGTCGGGCTACGCCCTACGCAGGTTCGAATCCTGCCCCAACCACCACTTTCGTGCGCGAGGTGAGCATGGCTCTCAATATCGTCGTCTGCGTCAAGAACACGCCCTCCACGCTGGCCGTGCCGGTGGATGCGGCCACGGGCCTGCCCAAGACCGCGGGCTTGGTCTTCGCCATGAACCCCTTCGACGAGTACGCGGTCGAGGAGGCCGTGCGCATCAAGGAGAAGAACCCCGGCACCACCGTGACCGCCCTGGCCCTCGGCCCGGAATCGGACCACGCGGTCCTGCGCGACGCCATCTCCCGGGGCTGCGACGCCGGCGTCCTGCTCTCCGGGCCTGAGCTGCAGGGCGGCGACGCCTTCGCCATCAGCCGCGCCCTGGCCGCCGCGATCAAGAAGCTCAACGGCCAGAAACCCGTGCACCTGCTCCTCTTCGGCAAGAACACCAACGACGACAACTCCGGCACCGTGGGCGGCCAGGTCGCGGCCTGGCTGGACTGGCCCGGGGCGCTCTCGGTCAAGAAGATCGAGTCCATAGACGAGTCCTCGGCCGTGCTCTGGCGCATGATGGAGGACGGCGTGGACAAGGTCAAGGTCCAGCTCCCCGCGGCCGTGGGCACGGTCAAGGAGATCAACGAGCCGCGCGTGCCTTCCCTGCGGGGCAAGATGGCGGCCAAGAAGGCCTCCATCCCCACCTGGACCGCGGCCGACCTGGCCTTGAAGCCCGAGGACGCCGGGGCGGCGGGGGCGCGCGTCAAGCTCGCGCGCTCCTCGGCTCCCCCCCCGCGTCCGGCCGGCACGCGCATCGCCGGAGCCACGGCCGCCCAGACCGCGGAAAAGCTCGTCGCCACCCTCGTGGAGAGGAAACTGATCTAATGAGCCAACAAAAGATCCTCGTCGTCGCCTTGATGCAGCGGGGCGCGGCCAGCCCCGCCACCTATGAGCTGCTCACCGCCGGCCGGTCCTTGGCCAACGCCCTCAAGCAGCCCCTCGTGGCCTTCCAGGTCGGCGGCACGGCCGAGAGCGCCCGCGAGCTCGTGGAGCGCGGCGCGGACCGCGTCCTTTGGTCGGGCGGCGCAGCCCTGCAAGACTTCAACGACGAGCTGCACGCCCAGGCCGTCCTGGCCGCCGCCGCGCAGGAAAAGCCCTCCTGGCTGCTCCTGCCGGCCAGCGTGGCCGGCCGGTCTTTGGCCTGCCGCGTCGCGGTCAAGCTGGGCGCGGGCCTGGCCACCGACGTCAACGAGATCGACCCGGCCTCCGGCACCGTCAAGCGCAGCCACTACAGCGGCAACCTCCAGGCCACCATGGAGTTCAAGTCAGAGGTCCGCGTGGTGACCGTGCAAGGCATGGTCTTCCCCCAGGCGCCGCGCCAGGCCGGACGCTCCGGCGAGGTGGCGGAGCTCGCTTTCGCTCCCGCCGCCGCCGGCATGGAGTTCCTCTCTTTCCAGGCCGAGGAAGCCGGCGAGATCGACCTGGGCGGCGCCGAGCGCATAGTCTCCGGCGGCCGCGGCGTGGGCGGACCCGACGGCTTCAAGCTCATCCGGGATTTGGCGCACGCGCTGGGCGCCGCGGTCGCGGCCAGCCGCGCGGCCGTGGACTCCGGCTGGATCCCTTACCGGCACCAAGTGGGGCTCACGGGACGCACCGTGCGGCCCAAGCTGTACGTGGCTTGCGGCATCTCCGGCCAGATCCAGCACCTGGCGGGCATGTCCACCGCCGGCAGCATCGTGGCCATCAACATGGACCCTGAGTGCCCCATGATGCAGCAGGCGACCATCTCCGTGGTCGGGGACATGTTCGAGCTCATCCCCCTCGTCATCGCTGAGATCAAGAAGCGCCGGGGCGCTCCCGTCGCCGCCTAGGCCCGCCTCCTGCCGTCCTGAAGGTGCCGGCGCAACGCGCCGGCACCCCGCCGCGAGAACTGTTCCTCTCTCGCGGCGCAATTATAAAGGCCTTTATGAAGGCGCGGGCGCACCTGCGGTATCGGAAGTGCCGCAGGTGCCTGGCCGACGCATTTCCTTACGCCAGGCAAAGAGGAAGGGTGCGCCCGCGCCTGGCACTGCTGCGCAGTGCCAGTTCTACAGCGACTCGTCGCCGAACGCCTTGGCCAGGGGCGCGTCCTTGAAACCCTGGCTCTCGATGAAAGCGGCGGCCAACCGGTCCTCGGCCTCCCGCCACGCCACCTCGGGCTCATCCTCGCCCACCAAGACGGTGCCCCCCGCGATCATGGCGTGCCCGCCGCCGCGCTTGTCGCCCCAGAGGATGCGCTTGAGGAGCTTGCCCGCCTCCGCCCCAGGGTCGTCGCTGCGCAGGGAGATGTGCAGGCGGCCCTGGTAGCGGCCCGTCACCAGAGCCCAGTGCGAGCGCTCATAGGTCATGAGGAAATCCGCGATCTGGGCCACGTTCTCCGGCGCCACCAGCGGGCCCAGATGCGTCCCCACGATGCCGTGGCAGACGAAGGCCCTGCGGATGGCGCGCCCCAGGTCCGAAAAATAGCCGGCGGGCCGCCGGGGATAAGAGATGCTCCAGAGGGTCTTGACGTTGGCCTTGGGCCAGAGGGAGCGATAGACGGTCAGGTCCCGCAAGGTGGATTCCCGGCCCAGGTTCTGCGTCTCGGAGCCGATGCCGTAGACCACGGCCGTGGCCAGACGGCGAGGCACCTTGAGGCCCGAGAGCAGCAAGGCCTCGCCCAGGATGGTGGCGGTGGCCCCGGCCCCCTCGTCGATGATCATGAGCTCGGCCGCGGTGTCGGGGTGGCGGGCGTGGTGATCGATGATCAAGAAGGGACGGCGCCGGGGCGGGAACCGGTTGTTGCGGAAGGGAGGCTGGGTGTCGATCAAGGCCACGTGCTCGGCCTCGGCGATCTCTCCCTTGCGCAGGGGCCGGGCCGGTATGCCGAGCCGGTCGGCCATGATGCGGTTCTCGCGGCGGCCGATGATGCCGCCATAGGCGATGCGGCAGCGCACCTTGGCCAGGGAATGCGCCAGATAAGCCAGCACCCAGGCGCTGGCCAGGGAATCGGGGTCCGGGTAGTCGTGGGTGACGATCAAGAGCGGGCTGATCCTCTGGCCCAGCCGGGCCAGTTCGCGCAGGAGCTTGCGGGCGTGGAAGCCGTTGCTCATACTCTCACGGTGTGAATTGGTGTCCGACGAAGAACCACCACAGGAGCGCCGACATGCCGATGGCCAGAGCCTTTTCCCGCGTGTTGTGGGTCAGTATGGTCATCAGGCTCTGCTGAGGCGTGCGCGGCGCGATCTCGCGCAGGAAGTCCTCGATGATGCGGTGCAGTTCCTGGAGGTTGTCGATGGGCGTAAGCTGGCCCCGCTGCCCGACGGAGATGACGCCCCGCTCCTGGCTGACCACCAGACAAACGGCGTCGGTGCGCTCGCAGAGGCCCAAGGCGGCGGTGTGGCGCAGGCCCATGTGCGTGATCTTGCTGAAGTCCTTGGAGAGGGGCAGGTGCACGCCGAAGTGCGTCACCCGTCCGCCCTCGACGACCATGGCCCCGTCGTGGCCCAAGGAATGGGAATCGAATATGCTCTCGATCAGGGCCTCGGAGAGCTCTCCGTGAAGGTCCCAGCCCCCTTCCATGTGCCGGTCCAGGGGGTCGCGGCCGCGCATGACGATGAGGGCTCCGACCTTGTCCCGGGCCAGGTCCGAGAGGGCCCGCGCCAGGATGTCGGGCTCCTGGGGCGCGGCCTGGTGACGCGGCCGCGCGAAGCTCAAGACCGCGATGCGCTCAAAGATGCTGCGCAGCTCCTCCTGGAAGATGACCACCACCGCGATGATGAAGATGGCGAAGAATCCCTTGAAGATCAAGGTGGTCATGTACATGCCCATCACGCGGGCCAGGAGGTAGACGCCCATAAGGACCAGCAGGCCCATCACCACGAAGGCCGTCCGGGTCTTCTTGAACCAGACCAGCAGGGCGTAGATGAGCAGGGCCACCACCGCCATGTCCATCATGTCCGCCGGCCGCACGGGAAAACTCATCATGTTCATACCTGCGCCCCTAGCGCCTCTCTTGCAGCAAGGACTTCATGTCCCAGATCATGCCGGACCTGGTATAGGATGCCAGTTCGACCTGGTCGACGTCCATATGGATGGCGTCGACGGGACAGGCCTCGACGCAGTGCCCGCAGAAGACGCACATGCCGATGTCGATGTCGAAGCTGCGCGCGCGCTTCTCCACCGCCGGGTCCGGGCTCTCCTCCGCGACGATGTGGATGCATTTGGCGGGGCAGATGGTCTCGCAAAGCAGGCACGAGGTGCAGCGCGGAGAGCCGTCGGCCCGGCTCAGCAGCCTATGCCGGGTGCGGGCACGCCGGCCCAACACGGCCGGCTCGTCCGGGTACTGGATGGTGACCGCGCCGGGACCTGCGCGCAGGCCCAGGAGCCTCAGGACGTGGCGCCAGAGGTTGACGAAGAAGTGCCTGAAGGTCACGCCCAGGCCGCGCAAGACCTCGATGATATAGACCTGCTCGAGCCATCCGCGGGCGGGCCGGCTCACGGCGCGCACCGTCACCGCCATAGGTAGCACCCAGCAACCAGGGACACCATACTTAATTCAGGGATCATCATAGCGCAACCTGGGAATTAAGTATGGTGTCCCCACATCTCACCGTCACCGCCATAGGTAGCACCCCCACACCGTGAGGAGGAAATTGGCCAAGGACAGGGGCAGCAGCGACTTCCAGCCCAGGTCGAGGAGCTGGTCGAAGCGCAGCCTGGGCAGCGTCCAGCGCACCTGCATGAGCAGGAAGAGCAGGGCGCAGGTCTTCGCGAAGAACGAGGCCAGCATGATCGCGCCGCCCAGCGGCCCGGTCAGAGCGACGAAGGGGACCTGCCAGCCGCCCAAGAATAGGGCCGCGCCCAGGCCGCAGACCACGATGTTCTCGATGAAGTCCGACATCATGAACATGCCGAACTTCATGCCCGAGTACTCCACGTGGTAGCCCACGATCTCGGACTCGCCCTCGGGCAGGTCGAAGGGGATGCGCTTGGAGGCGGCCATGCCCGCGACCAGGAAGAGCAGGAAGGCCAGCGGCTGGGTGAACACGCCCCAGGCCGGCAGGATGCCGGCGATCAGCCGCCCCTGCGCCCGCACCGCTTCCTGGAGGTCGAGGGTCCCGTATAGGAACATGGGCCCGGCGAGTACGGCGGCCATGCACACCTCGTAGGCCACCATCTGCGCCGCGCCGCGCAGCCCGCCCAAGAGGCCGTAATTGGAGTTGGCGGCGTAGCCGGCCATGATCACTCCGTGCACGCCCAGGCCCAGGAGAGCCAGGATGTAGACCAGTCCGACCGGGCTGGGCCAAGGCTGCAGGTTCCAGGCTCGGCCGAAAGCCTGGAACTCTCCGCCGAAAGGCAGAGCCGCGAGGCAGGCCAGGCAGCAGCCCAAGGACAGGGCCGGAGCCAGGCCGTGGAAAGGCCGCAGGACGTGCCGCGGCACGAAGTCCTCCTTGGTCATGAGCTTGATGCCGTCCGCGACCGGATGGAAGAGACCGATGATCCGCCAGCCGAAGACGTCGGCCCGGTTGGCGCCGATGCGGTCCTGCAGCACGGCGCTCTGCTTGCGCTCGACCCAGCCCAGGAAGCCCGCCAAGCCCAGGCCGAAGACCAGGGCATAGCCGACCATAGCCGCGGACCAGGCCAGGGGGATCATAGCCCCCCCCCGCCCTGCCAGGCCGCTTCCAGGCCCGCGAAGATGGCCCAGTCCGGCTTGGCCGCGCCCAAGGGCGCCAGGGCCCGACGGTATCCTTGGATCCGGCCTTGGAAATCGGTGAAATGTCCATCCTCTTCGAGCCAGGCCGTGGCCGGAAGCCGGAAATGCGCGAGGTCTCCGGTCAGGCCTTTGCGAGGGCCCTGATAGACCAGGAAGTCCAGGCGCTCCAGGAGCTCCCGGCCTTTCTCCCCCCAGACCTTCAGCGGATCCCGGTCCACCACATAGAGCCCCCAGACCTTGCCCGCCTCGATCTCCCCCGCCAAAGCGTCCCAGGTCATGGACTCGATCTGGGCCCCGAATCCCAAGGCCATGCCGCCGGCAAGATTGGGGACCTTGTCGCGCCGCCGCAAGAGCTCGTCCTCGGTCCCGACTTGATCCGGCTCCGGAGTGAAAAGGAAGCGCTTGAGCTTCAAGGCATCCACGAACAGGCTCTTGAAGGCCTTCCAATCCTCGTTGGAAAGGGAGCCGGAGGCGACCACGGCCAGGCCGTCGGGCCTCTTGTTGCGGACGACCTGATGCCAGGCCACGGCGATCTCGTCGGAGACCGAGTCCCAACGGCGCTCGGCGGCGGTCCCTTGGAGCCTCATGACCCTGCCCAGGCGGTCGGAGTCGAACTCGGCGAAGCCGTAGCGGCCCTCGTCGCAGATCCAGGCCCCGTTGACCTCGGGGTTGTAGCGCGGCTTGAGGCGAGCGAGCCGGCGGCCCTGGTTGTGCCAGGGCCGCTGGGTGCTGGTGTGGGCGAAGATGGCGCAGCCGCGGCTGCAGCCGGGGCATATGGAGGCCGTCTCATCGAGGTACCAGACCCGGACCTGGAAGCGGAAGTCGCGGTCCGTCAGCGCGCCGACGGGACAGACGTCCGCCAGGTTGCCGGAGTAAGGGTTGTCCAGGCTCCGCCCCGGGACCAGGCCCACGGCCTCGGAGTGCCCGCGGCCGAAGATTCCCAGCTCGTGGGACTTGCTGACCTGGGAGACGAAACGGGTGCAACGCGTGCACAGGATGCAGCGCTCCTGGTCGAGCATGATGTGGGGGCCGATCGGGACGCGCTTGGCCGCGTGGGCCTTGTCCTCGCGCATCGCGCTGGGGTAGCGGCCGATGTCCATGTAGTAGTCCTGCAGGCCGCACTCGCCGGACTGGTCGCAGACCGGGCAGTCCAGAGGATGGTCCACCAGGTGCAGTTCCAAGGCCGAGGCTTGGGCGCGGCGCGCGGCGGCGGACGCGGAGCGCGCCACCAAGCCTTCGCGCGCGGGCAGGCGGCAGGCGACCTGGGGCTTGGGGGTTCCCTCGACTTCCACGATGCACATGCGGCAGTTGCCCGGGTTGCCCAAGACGCGGTGCCAGCAGTAGTGGGGGATGCGCGCGCCGGCGCGCTCCGCCGCCTCCAGCACGGTCTCCCCTTCCCGGGCCTCAAGGGGCCGGCCGTCCAAGGTGAACTTGATGGTCTTAGCCACGTCGCTCCGGGAACCTCGCTTTGAAATCTTCAGGGAACTTCTTCATCAGGGCCCGGGTGACCACGCCCACGGTGTCGCCCAAAGCGCAGATGACCTTGCCCGTGATGTTCTCGCCCGCGCGCTCCAAGGTGGCGAGGTCATCGGCCGTGCCGCCCCCGCTGAGGCCCCGCTCCAGGATGCGCTCGTGCCAGAAGCTACCCTGCCGGCAAGGGGTGCATTGGCCGCAGGATTCATGGGCCAGGAAGCGCTCGATGTTGTGCGCGACGCTGACCATGTCCGCGGTCTCGTCGAGCACGATGACGCCGCCCGCGCCCAGGAAGGTGCCTTTGGCGCGCGGCCCCTCGAAATCCATGGGGGTGTCGAGCTCGTCGGCTGTCATGACCGGGGTGGAGACGCCGCCCGGGATGACGGCTTTGAGTCTCTTGCCGTCCTTGACCCCGCCGGCCGCGGCCAGGATGTCTTTGAGCGGGGTTCCCATGGGGAACTCGTAGACGCCGGGCTTCTCCACATGACCGCTCACGCTGAAGAGGACCGTGCCGCCGGATTTGGCCGTGCCGAGCTTGGCGAACCATTCCCCGCCGCGCATGACGATGTGAGGGATCATGCTCAAAGTCTCGACATTATTGACCACGGTGGGCCGCCCCAGGAGTCCTGAGACGGTCGGGAAAGGAGGAGGCTGGCGCGGCCAGGCTTTCTTGCCTTCCATGGTCTCCAGAAGGGACGTATCGAGCCCGGAGATGTAGGCTCCCGCCCCGCGCATGAGGTCTATGGCGCACTCGCCTAAGAGGCCGGCCGTGCGGGCTTCATCCAGGGCCTTCTGCAGGATCTTATGCTGGACCTCGTATTCGCCGCGGATGAAGATGAATGTGCGGCGGGCGTCGATGGCGTAGGCGGCGATGAGCAGGCCTTCGATGAGTTGGTGCGGAGAGCGCGTGACCAGGACGCGGTCCTTGAAGCAGCCGGGCTCGGACTCGTCGCAGTTGACCACGACGTAGCGGGGGCCGGGGTTCTTGGCCTCGGCCGGGACCGTGCTCCACTTCATGGCCGCGCCGAAGCCCGCCCCGCCCAGGCCGCGCAGGTTGGACTTGCTCATCTCGGCCATGAGCGCCTCGCGCCCCATCTGCGAAGCCTTCTTGAGCCCCTCGTAGCCGCCCAGGCGGCGGTAGGTCTCCAGCTCGTGGAGCTTGGGTTCGTCGAAGTGAGCTGTTAGTAGCTTAGTCATGCGCGAATAACGTGAACGAATTATCCAAAGTTATGCGCCGATTCTGTCCAGGAAAGAATTGAACCGTCATTTCATTGTCATCCAAATGCGGTCTTTCGCTTTACCCAACGCCTCCAGCGTCGGGGCAAGTTGCGGGACCTGCTCGATATTTTGCTTTCTCGCTTCGCGCTCCACGTTTGGCCTGATGTAGTTGAATAGGTTGGCTGTGGTGATCCGCCCATCGTGATTTATGTCTGCGTCTCCTTGGAGGCCTTTCAGCAAGAAATATGTCAGGAGGCCGTGCTGTCCCTCAGGGTAGGTGGCGCTGATTTGCTTCCCTCCCGTCGCGCTAAGGATTATGGTGTTGCTCCCGATATTTGCTGCTGCCGAGACCGTGACAAAAGGGCGGGTCCCCTTGGCAATGATGGACCGGCCTCCTTGACCGGAGAAACAGGCGTCCAATATGACCGTGATATTATTCGTTGGGAGTCTTGCCAAATTGTCATAGAGACGCTGTAGCGGATAGGCCGTATCCTCCGTATAGCTCGGATCGCCGTCATAAGGAACGAGGTAGCTTTCGCCCGTCGTCGGATTCGGCGCGCCATGCCCCGCGAAGTAGATGAATACACGACTATTGGGAGAGACACGGTTTTTCATCCATGTCCCGAAGTATTTTTCCAGGTCGGTCTTGTTGGCTTGGCCATTCTGCAATAGGACGACATTTTTGGAGTCGAAGCCCAGGGAATGCGTCAGATAGGTCCGCATGGTCTGCGCGTCACGAGCGGCGAAGTCCACCGCCGGTATCCCCGTCTGACGGTAATTCTCAATTCCGACGATCACCGCATAGGCATTCGGATCGACAGGGGCCCTCGTCTGCGGTGGGATATCGACAGTTTCTTGCGCGACCTCCGGGGTGACCGGAGCAGCAACGGAAGGCTTCCCTTCGACGGCAAGCACCTGCAACGTGGGTGCTCCTTCATTCAAGACGAGGTTAAGAGGCTGGGCTTTGAGACCGAACTTGCCTCTGGATTCCTTCACCGAAATCGTGATGGGCAGAAACTTACCAGCGTTGTATCGGCTATTGATGAAAAACTGGAAATCAACTTTCCGAGACTGCCCGGGTGCCAAGTCCTTCAAGGAGACTTTGGTATCCCCAGAAGCAAAGATATCGGTGCTATTAAGCTCGATGGAAGCCGAGGCATCTTTGGCAGGGCCGGCTCCGATATTCTTGATGGTAAGGCTGAGATTCGTGACCTCGCCCTTCTTGACCACGCCGGTTCCGCCCAGAGAGAGAGCAGATATGGCGAGTTCGGGAGCTTGGAAGGGACGGGTTTCAAATCTTATGATAACAGATGGGGCATCGAAGCCATTCCCTTCCCTTACGTCTAGCCGGACCACGGCCGTCCCTGAGGCAACGTCGTCGCGGGAGGTCAATGGGATGTCGCGGGAGACAGTCTGACCGGGCTCAATATCCCCCACCTTAACCTCGGATGGGATGCTCAGGCCAGTAACGGGCTTGTCTAGGTGGGCCACGAATTTAACCGAATAGGCTGGCCCACCTCCTCTGTTGGAGAGCTTCGCCCGGATCGCTCCTGTCTCGCCTCCGTCCAGTATGTCGTTTCCTGAAGGCTCATGGAAAGCGAGTTGGACCATGAGCTGCGGAGGCGCCTTGGGTTTGGGGACTGCGGCCAGCCGTGCCTGGGCCGGCACAGTCGCAGCTTGGTTCCTCAGTCTCAAATCATTCTCGGTCAAGATTCCCTTGGCAGCTTTTTGAATCAACGCAATAACTTCGGGTTGGCCCCTATGATCGGCATCGTTAAGAAAATCTTCGTCGTCGTCACGGACCGCCCTGTCTGCACCGTGGGCCAATAAGCATCGGACCATATCAGGGTTGCCAGTCTCGATTGCAATCTCCAGGGCACGCTTTTGGTTTAATGCCGCTCCCCTTTCGATCAGTAGTGCCACGACATTCACATGGCCACCGGATATTGCATCTTCTAAGGCTGGCTCAAGGCGATCATATCTCAGTGGAAGCCACTCCCCAAGATTCATATCCGCTTTATGGTCCAACAAGAAACGCACCAAATCCAATTTCCCGTCTCCCGCCGCGGACATCAATGCAGTCGTGCCGGCGCGCCCATCACGGACGTGCCGGCGTGCGTTGATGTTGGCACCGCGCTCAACCAGGAGGCGTACCACGTCTTCATGCCCATTATCAGCAGCACCCAGGAGGGGCGGGCTCGAATCCTTGTCCATCCCATTGACGTCCGCACCTTTGTCCAATAAAAATCGCACGACTTCAAGGTGTCCAGAGCTAGCAGCCTCGCTTAGGGCGGTGCCGGTCTCACCCTCGGAGGTCTCTCCCGTTGCATTGATTTGATAACCTTGCGCCACAAGGGCTTGAACGCGTTCAAGCTTACCGCGCTTGGCTGCCTCGGGCAAATCGTGCCATGAGACGGCATACGCCCAAGACCAACTCCAAACCATAAACAGAAGCGCTGGCCCCCCGCCACGAATCAATCGTCGAAATAGGCGTGACAGGCGTTGAAGTACAGAATGCATACGAGGCGTTATCCCCTCCCCTGAGGCATAACCCATAGCCCGGTCGCCGGACGCTGAAAGAGCCCACACAACTGCAGCAAGTCATCCGCCTTCATATGTTCCAAACCGTCGCTTCCCGAGATGCCCTCACCAACAAAGGTTTTTGCATTGACAAGCTTGACCTCGATAGAATCCGAATGAATCACCGCTTTCCCGGGGGTTACGTCCACATAATGTTGGCGGCTCTTCCGCAACCCTCCTGCACGGGTCGTCGGCGCTGGGACCATGGGCAAACAAGCAACGTCCAACAACCACGTGGACGACAACAAATTGCCTCCGACCTTGCACAAGTCTTGCGTTGTCCCCACCAACGGAAACACATAAAAAACCGAGCGCTGTATGGCGCGCACTCGGGCGCTCAACGCAACGAGCTGGTCATGATCGCACAAGAAACGCCTTTTGCCTCCCTTCAACGACCAATCAGACGCCTTGAACTGCAACAACAAGAGCTTGCCCGATAGTCTTGTGCAAGCATCAAAGCCCGCCCGCGCCTCTTGCTTCTGAGTCAGGCCGAACCAGAATAGCTCTCGACCCACTGCGGCCCGGATTTGGGCGCAGAGATTCAGTTCAATTGTCTTTTCCGAGAGCCTCATTTCAATTTCTGTATCAATGAATCAATCATCTCTTCCGTCGCTTGGCCCTGCAATTCATCGTTGACCAGCAGGGCCGGGGTTTGGTCGCAGGCGCCCAGACACTCCATGGTCTCCAGGCTGAACCTGCCGTCCGGGGTAGTCTCTCCATCCTTGATGCCGAGCTTCTTCTCCAGGCAGGCGCACATCTCCTTGGAGCCGGCCAGGCTGCAGGAGAGCCCGCGGCACAGGCCGATGCGGTGCCGGCCCGTCGGCTTCTGCGTGAAGCTCGGGAAGAATGTGGCGGCCTCATGGATGCGCACGCGCGGCACATCGAAGAGCCTGGCGAGATATTCTTCGTCCTCGTCGGTTACGCAGCGGTGCCATTCCTGGACTTGGCGCAAAGCCTCAACCAGGCCCATGATGGGGGCGGGATAGCGCAGTGTCCAAGCCTTCAAGATTTTCTCTTGATCAGGGTCAAAAGCGCTCATCTAACTCATCCTCAAAACGGCGGCACCTGCTGACGAATGTCCAATGTCAAGACCTGACCCCCTCATCCTCATCGGTCGAGCTCACCGGCGATCATGTTCACGGACCCGAATGTGGCCACCACGTCGGCAACGTAGCCGCCGTTGAGCAGCTTGGGCAGAGCGGCCATGATGAAGAAGCACGGCGGCCGGCAGCGCACGCGGTAGGCCCGGTCCGAGCCGTCCGAGACGATGTGGAAGCCCAGCTCGCCGTTGCCCCCCTCCACCGCGGCGTAGGCCTCGCCCGCGGGCACGCGCACGCCCCAGCTCCACATCACGGACTCGAACTGGTTCATGAGGCCCTCGATATTGCCGTAGGCCGCTTCCTTGGGCGGCATGACCAAAGCCGGGTCCGCGACGCGGATGCCCGCGGCTTGGTCGCGGCCCCCTCCGTCGAGGGTGCGGCAGGTCTTGGCCAGGCAGCGCGGCAGCAGCGCGGTATTGCCGGCCTTGCCCATGTCCTCGAAGATGAAGGCGTCCCTCATCTCCCAGGGGGCCAAAGAAACGGGCCCGGCGGGCAGCTGGTTGAAGCACTGCTCGAGTATGCGCAGGCTCTGCTCGATCTCCGCCAGGCGCACCAGATAGCGGTCGAGGTTGTCGCCCCGGCTGCCCACCGGCACCTCGAAGTCGAGGCGGTCGTAGACGAGATAGGGATGGGCCCGCCGCACGTCATAGGCCACGCCGGTGGAGCGCAGGAAGGGGCCGGTGATGCCGTAGGCCAAGGCGTCCGCCTGGCTCAGGACACCCACGCCTTCGACGCGGTCCAGGAAAATGCGGTTCTTGGTGAGCAGGGCCTCGGAGTCGGCCACGAGCTTGCGGATCTTGGGGAACACCCCGCGGCACTTGTCCACGAAGCCTTCGGGCAGGTCGCTCTTGACCCCGCCGATGCGCGTGTAGTCCGTGGTCACGCGCGCGCCGCAGAGGTCGTCGATGAGCTGATAGAGGTATTCGCGGCCTTCCATCAGGTAGAGGAAGACCGTGAAGGCGCCGAGCTCCATGGCGTTGGCGCCGATGCAGGTGAGGTGGTCGGCGACGCGGGATATCTCGGAGGCGATGACGCGCAGGTACTGGCCGCGCTCCGGGATGGCCACGCCGGCGAGCTTCTCCACCGCGCAGCAGAAGCCGGAGTTGTTGATGAGCGGCGAGACGTAGTTGAGCCGATCCGTGTAGGGGATGGCGTTGTTCCAGGTCTCGGTCTCGGCGTGCTTCTCGAAGGCCCGGTGCAGGTAGCCGATCTCGACCTCGGTCTTGACGATGAGCTCGCCCTCCAGCTCCAGGATGAGGCGGATGACGCCGTGCATGGCCGGGTGGGCCGGGCCCATGTTCAGGAAATAGGTCTTCTTCTGCGTCATTCGAACGGGATCTCCTGGCGCACGGCGTTGAAGCTGGGGCTGTCGGGCAGCTCGCCGGACTTGGGCCCGATCAAGGGCTGGCGCTTCTTGACCGGGTAGTCCTTGCGCAAAGGATGGCCCACGAACTCCTCGTAGAGGAGCAGGCGCTTGATCTCGGGCCGGTCCTCGAACCTGATGCCGAACATGTCCCAGACCTCGCGCTCGAGCCAGTCCGCGTTGGGCCAGACGGAACGGACCGAGAGCAGGACCGAACCATCGTCGTAAGGAGCGCGCACCGTCAGGCGCGGCAGGCTCTCCAGGCCCGTGGCCGGGTCTATGCAGGCCAGGCGGTAGACGACCTCGAAGCGATGGGGCTTGGGTTCGGGGGCGTTGGCCGGGAAGTTCCCCTCCCAGCCCATGCGCCCCCGGCACTTGCCGTAAAGGGAGTAATCGACGGCCGTGAGGTCCACCAGGACGTTGTAGCCGTCGGTCCTGAGCTCGCGCAAGGTGTCGAAAGCGAACGGCGACGCCACGGTCCGGGTCTCGGAATTCATCTGCCCCGCCTTATGCCACCCATCGTAAGTCTCCATTTACGACTTGGCGCTTGCTTCCTCATTTCGGTGACGGCCCGAGCGTCATTCGATCTATTCTTTTTCAAATGTCCGCTTCATTCGACGCAAACCTTCGAGACAGTCATCCTGGGTAATTTTCTTTGCGTCATTCAGATTTATGGAGGTATTAAGTCCCCCAATTCGGACGCTTTGAGCCTCAACAACAAACTCAAAAAGATTCCGTGCCACACGGGCATTGCCAAATTTGTTGCCGTCGCGTTTCCGTAAGTCGCTAAACACTTGAGTTAAGAACTGTTCCACTCCACTTTGTTCTAGAACATAATCGTGCTCTGCACAAAACCTGGAAAAGACCTCAATCAGCTCCTGCTCGGTGTAATCTGGAAATTTAAATTTCTTTCGGAATCTTGATTCGAGCCCAGGATTAGATGCGAGGAATCTAGCCATTTCGTTCGTATAACCAGCGACAATCAAAACAAATTCATCCCTTTGATCTTCCATCGCCTTTAGTAAGGTATCGATGGCTTCCGGGCCAAAATCACTATTACCCTCTGATCCTGCGAGGGAATAAGCCTCATCAATAAAGAGTACACCCCCCATGGCCTTTTTTATTGCGGCACTTGTCTTTAACGCAGTTTGTCCGACATATGCAGCAACAAGCCCACTGCGATCAACTTCGACCAAATGTCCGTGTTCAAGAAGGCCCACGGAACCAAAGGCTTCGGCCAGTAGTCTGGCTACGGTTGTCTTTCCAGTACCAGGATTCCCGGTGAACACAAGGTGCCTTGATACGGCCGTTGCGCGAAGGCCAAGACTACTTCGTTGCTTCGTCACTCCAAGAAAAGTAATTAGATCCTTTACTTCAGTTTTAATGTCCCGAAGCCCTACCAATTTATCAAGATCGCTTAGCACTTCTGCTATTGGTCTAGATTTGTTTTGACGCCTCCAGAGACGAGGGGGCAAATCATGCAATCCCTGAGAGAGTTGTAAAAGAGAGCGCTCTTCACGCTGGTCCAAATCGCCATCAAAATACATGAGGTACTGGGAAATCTCATAAAAGCTTTTTCGGACAAGACCGACCAAGCCGCCTGAGTTCCATCCTTCTTGAGGAATATTAGGCGGAACAAGCCGTTTATTTGAAGATTTTGAATCTGGGAGAGCGGATCGATTGTCAAAATACCAAGCAGAAATTAATAGATCGCTAGCTTCGTCAAGACAGCACTTCATCCCATGGATACCATACGGAGGGCGCAACTTAAAATCTGGCATTTCCGTTGCGGCATCAATGAGAATGCGATGGGAAAATCTGAGGTATTTCAACCAAACATTTGGATATTGCCCATTTGCTTGCATAATTCGAGGTCCCAGGCGTTGAAGCAAGCGTTTAAGAAGGTCGTTTTGGGCTTCAGTTCCGAACTGGACATCATTACATGTGCGCCAGATGTGGAGAGCTACCATTTCATCAACAAAATCGAGCGGTTGGTTGTCGTATTCGACCTGTTGATCTTTTGGAAACGCCAATCTGTAGCCAATGAGGAAATCTCCTGCCCGCGCCTCAAGGGCTTCGATCATTGTCACTATGTGACTGTACGCCTGTTCAGCTTTAGTTGTATTCAATTATTTCAAAAAAAGAAATGCGCCTCGTCTTTTGCCATAGTGGCATCAAACTCTATTAAGCAACCGAAAGCCCGAACGGGGTCATGATTGGAAAGATTTATGCCCTTCCAAATCTGAGGCTGCGGCCACAAAACAATCCACAACTTATGCATTGGATGGACCTTGCAAACAAAACGGCCTCTGCGATTCGTACCGCCAGAAATCGCTCCCCCATAGCCACGAATGAAATCCTCAAAAGTGAACTGGAACAAGCCGGTTGATCTACCGCGACGACTTAACTTAACTTGATACATAATCCTCCTGAACATCCTAGGCGCAAAAGGCCCTATAATAGTTATGCATTGTTACTACCAAAATCACGCCTGTTCATCGCCCCCTTCTCCCTTGCTTCTGGATCTTCTCCTGCAGCAAGGTCAACCCGTGCAGGACCATCTCCGGCCGCGGCGGACAGCCCGGGATGTACACGTCCACCGGCAGGATGGTGTCGATGCCCTGCACCGTGGAGTAATCGTCGTAGAACCCGCCCGTGCAGGTGCACACCCCGAAGGCGATGACCCATTTGGGCGAGGCCATCTGGTCGTAGATGCGCCGCAGCACCGGCGCGATCTTGTGCGAGATCGTGCCCACCACCATCAAGAGATCGGCCTGGCGCGGCGAGAAGCGCGGGAAGCCCGCGCCGAAGCGGTCCATGTCGTAGTGCGAGGCCGCCGCGGACATGTACTCCATGCCGCAGCACGCGGTCACGAACGGATACTGGAATATGGAGTACTTGCGCGCCCAGCCCAAAGCGGCGTCCACCTGCGTGGTGACGAGGTTGCCCTCGGGCAGTTGCTGGATCAGCGAGGGGACGGAAGTCCCCTCGCCCTGACGACCCTCAGGGAATGCTTTGCTCGTCATGGGCGGCATGAGAGACACCCCTTGCGCCAGAAATAGCCCAGCATGAAGACCAGGAGTCCCACGAAGATGGTCACCGCGGCCACGGCGTGGCCGTGCAAAGCGCCGCGATTGAGGGCCCAAGGCAGCAGGAACGCCAAGTCCACGTCGAAGACCACGAACAGGACCGCGAAGCGCCAGTACAAGGCGCTCATCCCCAAGCCCGCCGCTTCCAGCGGAGGCAGCCCCGTTTCATAAGGAAGCTCGGCATCGCCTTCATGCCGCGCCTCAGGGCCCAGCAGCTTGCCCGCATTCGCCAGGAACGCCACGATGGCCGCCACCGCGACGAGATTGAGGACGAAGGCCACGGCGCTCATCAGCGCGCCCCCGCCCACAGCCCGTCGACCAGCCAGGGCATCAAGCCCAGCAGGACCGCGCACACAGCCAGAGCCGTCACCAAGGCGCGCGGCGCCAGGGCTTCAGGCGCGGCCGCGAGCTCGACGACGGGCTCGTCGAAATACATGTCTCGGACCATGCCCAGGTAATAGCCCAAGGACACCAAGGCCCCCAGGCCGGCCAGAAGCAAGGGCGCATAAAGGCCGGCCTTGAAAGCCTCCCAGAAGACCAGGAACTTGGCCGCGAAACCCGCCGTCGGGGGGGTCCCGGCCAAGGCCAGGAGCAGGACGCTGAGCACCATGGCTTGCGCCGGACGCCTGCGCCCGAGCCCCTTGAGCTGCTCCCGGCTGGAGAGGTCGGAGACCTTCAGCCATAGGAAAGTCCCGCCGCTCATGAACAGATAAGCGCCCAGGTAGAAGAAGAGCGCGCCCGCCGCCGAGGCGGACTGCCCCTGCCGGGCCCAGGCGGCCACGGCCAGCATCATATAGCCCGCGTGAGAGATGGAGGAGTAGGCCAACAGCCGCTGCAGCCGCTGCTGGCGCAGGGCCACGGCCGCCCCGAACAGGATGGTCAGCGCCGCGGCCCAGGGCAGGACGGCCAGGACCGGCCCCTGGGAGAGCCCGGCCAGCCGCGCCAGCAGCAGCGCCGCCGCGGCCTTGAGGCCGGTGGAGAAGAATCCCGCCAGCTCCGGGTCCGAGGCCTCATACACGTCCGGCAGCCAGAAATGCAGGGGCACCGCGCCCAGCTTGAAGAGGGCCGCGGCGATCATCAGCGCCAGGCCCGCCTCTCCCATGACACCCGGCGCCGGGGCCAGGTCCAGGCTGCGGGCGGCGGAAAAATGCAGGGCCATCCCCATCAGGAAGAGCGCTCCGGCCGCGCTCCCGGCGAAGAAATACTTGACCGCCGCCTCCAAGGCCTGGGGGCAGCGCGAGCGCGCCACCAGCAGGTAGGCGGGCACGGACATCAGCTCCAGGCCGATGAAGAGCGCCAGGAGATTGCCGGCCGCCGCGATCAGCGCCATGCCGATGAGGCTGCCCAGGACCAGGGCCGGCGGCACCTCGTCGCCGGGGTCCATGATGTAGATGAGCGGCAGGGCGGCGGCGAGGAACACCATCTGCATGCTCCCGCCCAGGAGGTCGAGCCGGAACAACGGCGCCCTCACGGCCTCGGGGGCGACGCAGGAAAGGGCCAGGGCCAGCAGCACGGCCGCGGCCGCCAGAGCCTTGACGAGCCCGCAGGGAACGTGCCGCGCGGCCGTCGCGCCCATGCCGACCGCCAGCACGGCCAAAGCTCCGGCGGACAGCGCGGCCATGGGCCCCAGCAGCCCCAGCGCCGAGATCAGCGGGCTCATCGGACGGGCACCAACCCCAGGAGGAACGGCTCCAGGATGCGCAGCAAGGGAGCCGGATAGAGGCCGATGGCGAGCATCGCGCCGCAGAGCACCCAGAGCAAGGACGCCTCGCGGACGTCGAGGTCCGTGACCTTGCCGCTCACCGAAGCCTTGCCCGCGGGGCCCAGGAACACGGCCTGGAAAGCCGGCAGGGCGTAGGCCGCGGACAGGGTCACCCCGACCACGCCGATCAAGACGAACCCGCGCATGGCCCGCGCCACGCCGATCAAGGACATGAACTCGCCTACGAACCCGTTGAGTCCCGGCAGTCCCACCGAGGCCATGGTCGCGAAGCCGAAGAAGAAGGTCAGCCATGGCGCGCGGTTGTAAAGCTCGCCGTAATCATCCAGCCCCCGGCGATGGCCGCGGTCGTAGAGGAATCCCACGAGCAGGAAGAGCGTGCCGGTGGTGATGCCGTGGTTGAGCAGCTGCAGGCTCCCGCCCAGCAGGCCCTCGGGAGTGCGGGAGAGGATGCCCAGCAGGCAGAAGCCCAGATGCGCCACGCTGGAATAGGCTATGAGGCGCTTCAAGTCCTTCTGGGCCATGGCGCACAAGGCGCCGTAGACCACGTTGATCCCGGCGAGGATCATGAGCCAGGGCATCAGCTCCAGGCTCAGCTGCGGGAAGACCGGCCAGAGGATGCGCAGGAAGCCGTAGACCCCCATCTTGAGCAGGACCCCGGCCAGCATCACGGAGCCCGCGGCCGGGGCCTCGGTATGCGCGTCGGGCAGCCAGGTATGCAATGGGACCAAGGGGATCTTGACCGCGAAGCCCAAAGCCATGGCCGCGAAGATGGCCAGGCCTGCGGTCCCGCCCGGACCCTTGAGAGCCGCGATATCCCAGGTCCACACGCCCGTGGCCGCGTGGGCGCGGGTGACCAAGGCGATGCTGCCCAGGAGCAGGAAGATGCTGCCGAAGAAGGTGAACAGGAAGAACTTCATGGCCGCATGCCGCCGCCCTTCCATGCCCCAGAGCCCGATGATGAAGAACATGGGTATGAGCACGGCTTCCCAGAACACGAAGAAGAGGAACAGGTCCCGGGCCAGGAACACGCCCAGCAGGGCCGATTCCAGGAACAGGAACGCGGCCCAGTAGCCCGGGGAGAAGTCCTTGTTCCAGGAGGCGATGAAGCAGGCCAAGGTCAGGAAGGCGGTCAGCCAGCACAAGGACAAGGACAGGCCGTCGCAGTCCAAGGCGTAGCTGATGCCGAAGGCCCACGAAGGGGAGGCTGCGGCCGGGACGTGCCAGGCCCCCATGGAGGCGGGTCCCAGCAGGAACAGACCGTAGAGGGCGGTCGCCACAGAGAAGGCCAAGGCCGGCCAGCGGCCCTGCCGGCCCAGGAGCACGACCAGCCCGCCGACGGCGGGCAGGACCCAGAACAGGGTCAGCCAGTTCTGGCTCATCGCGACGCCGCCCAGGCCAAGAGCGCCGCCGCTCCGCTCATGACCCACCACAAGGAATCGGAAAGCCTTCCTGCGGCCAGGCCGCTGCCCGCGTCGGAAAGCCGGCGGCAGACGCCGGCCGAACTTTCTATGGCCGCGTCCCACAAGTCATGGTCCAGGACCCGGCCCACCTTGTCCGCGAACCAGAGCGCGGCCGTGACGCAGGCCGCCGGCACCCGGCGCCAGCCCAGGTCCTCGGCGAAGAAGGCCGCGAGCGCCGGCCGCCGGCGGCGCCAGTCCCAGTCCCAGGACGGCCGTCGCAGCGTCAGCCAGTAGGCGGCTGCCGCGCCCAGGGCCGCCATGCCCACGCCGGCAGCCGAGACCCCAAGGGAGAGCGCGGGCAATTCCGGCTCCGGCACGCTCCGGGGCCAGCCGGAACCCAGCATGCGCACAAGACCGCGGCCCAGCCAGCCCACGGCCACGGCGCCCAGCGCCAGGAACGCCACCGGCACGGCCATGACCGGCGGCGCCTCATGCGGATGAGCCGGCGGCGTCTGCTCGGGCCGCTGGCCGAAGAAGGTCAGGAAGAGCATGCGCGAGATGTAGAAGGAGCTGCCCGCCGCTATGGCCAAGCCCGCGGGGATGGCCCAGCCGCCGTGCGCGAAGGCCGCGTCGAGGATGGCGTCCTTGCTGTAGAAACCCGCGGTGAAAGGGAAGCCCAGCAGGGATAGGGCCGCGGCCAGGAAGCACAGGAAGGTGAGCGGCATCTGGCGGCGCAGCCCCCCCACCTCGGAGACCGTGACCGTGGACTTGCCCGCGGAGTGCGCCAGTATGCCCGCGCAGAGGAAGAGCACGGCCTTGAAGAAGCCGTGCGTCACCAGGTGGAAGACCCCGGCCGTGACCTGGCCCAGGCCGAGGCCGAAGGCCATCAGGCCCAGGTGGCTCACCGTGGAATACGCCAGGATGCGCTTGAGGTCGGTCTGGGTGGCGGCGAGCAGGGCCGCGAAGACCGCGGTGAAGGCTCCCACCATGGCGATGGACTCGGGCAGGCCCGGCACCAGACGTATCAGGGGCCAGGAGCGCACCAGAAGGAATATGCCCGCGGTCACCATGGTGGCGGCGTGCATCAGCGCCGAGACCGGGGTGGGGCCCTCCATGGCGTCGGGCAGCCAGAAATAGAGCGGGAACAGGGCGGACTTGCCGGCCGCGGCCCAGACGAAGAGCACGCCCAGCAGGGCCAAGAGGCCGGGGGGGATGCCGGGG